>JBEKGV010000721.1:0-3268 GCA_050012615.1 Acetobacteraceae bacterium
GGGAACGCTGGCGTACATTCGGAGACTTCGGACGCCTCAGGCTCACCCTTGAACGGGCCCACGAAATCTTCCGGGAGGAACCTATCTTTCACATCCAGGCGAGACGGTGAGGCTGGGTATTTTTCGATAAAGTCCAGCTTAGGCGACGCCCAACAATAAGCGATTCGAGGGACGCGCACTGCTCCTCGTCATCATCGGGCTTGACCCGGTGATCTCTCGCGGCAACGTGCTGGAACAGATCACCGGGTCAAGCCCGGTGATGACGAACGGAGGAGAGCCCGGCTAAAGCGATAATTAGTAGGCGTCGCCTTACGACGACCAAAGCCGACTGATCCATCCCACCCCAAGGATGGTTTCCCAGATCGCGACCACCACGACCGCCACCACCAGAACCGCGATCAGCAGGGCCACCACGAGTAAAAGTCCATCCTCTTCAAGCCACGCCAGAGAGACGAGGACGATGACCATGGCAGGGACAATGTTGCTCATCGGTATCGGAATCAATAACAGGACGACGCTCAATATCATCACGGCCGCGCCGACCAGACGGCCGCTCGCGCCGAGCACGGAACGCCAGCGCGGATGTACAGTCTTTTCAAGACATCTCAGCACCGGGACCGCACGTTGCACGACAGCCGCGAGGTGCCGGGTTGGGAAGGGATGCGCGGCGATACGACGCGGAAAGAACGGGGCGGAGTGGCCGAGAATCATCTGGACCGCCGGGATCAACAGCAGCAGCCCGGCGACGATTGAGACCCCTGGCGCGATCGCCGCCAGGCCGAACAGGAGCATGACCATGCCGAAGGAGCGCCTTTGCAGCATCCCCATCATCCAGCCCAGGGTGAAGTGGTCCCCGTGCGCCTCGTCATGTAACCGCTGCAGCACAACGGAAGCCGGAATAAACGGCATATGGTCATGGGGTCGTGATGTCGGCTTCAGCCCGGGCCTCCTGAACCATCGCCTTGCGTTAGGGTTTGCTTGAAATACCGTCAAGACATTCCTGCGAAAGTGAGGGATGACTCGCCGGACGCCGTCGGGGCCTCAGGCCTCCTCGTCGGCGCGACTGATGTTGGCCCGTGCAAGGGCGGGGATCGACAAAGTCGCCGATGAGTTGATGTAAAGAGGGTAGCCAAGGCGTGGCCGCTCCTGACGAGCGGGGCATCGCGGCTTCAATTGGGCGCGATATTGACCCGACGCGCCGTAGTTGATGGGGGAGATGTCCGGTGCCGGCTCAGCCGCTCGTTCGGAGAAAGTTGTGGCACCTTGCCGCCACCGCGGCCCTCGCCGTGTCCTGCCCGAGTTTGGCGCAATCTCCGCGGGCGGTGCGGCTCCGCGCCACTATCGATGCCGCCAATGCGAAAAGCCTCGATCTGACCACGACGTCCGGCCAGCAGCTGACGGTGGCTTTGTCTTCCGACACCGTCATTCTCGCGATCGTTCCGTTCCGATTGGAAGACATCGCGCCCGGCTCCTTCATCGGCGCGGCCGCGATGCCGCGGCCGGATGGAACCCAGCGCGCGCTGGAGGTGCACGTGTTCCCGGAGAGCATGCGCGGCACCGACGAAGGCCACCGGCCGTTCGACCTGCAGCCGCAGAGCACGATGACGAACGGGACCGTTACCGCGGTGACCGGCGGCGGGCGCACTCTGATCGTTGCGTATTCGGACGGACAGAAAACCATCGTCGTACCGACGGACACGCCGGTCGTGACCTTTGAGCCGGGCTCGCCGGCGCTGCTCGTGCCGGGAGCGCACGTGATCGTGATGGGAACAGAGGCCGCTGACGGCGCACTCTCGGCGTCATCGATCGCGGTGGGGAAGAATGGGCTGGTGCCGCCGATGTAAGTCCATAGGTAGCATCGGTGGGCCAAAGTGTTCCGGTTTCGTTGACGCTTGTCGGCAACTGGTTTGCCCAATCGGATTTGGTGCGGCCGTCGAAGATGCCTCCCCCAACACAAGTTCCTGACATCCGTCCATCTCGTGCTACCCTTCCGGCCAGACTCGACTGTCAGGAGGGAAACCCATGGCCAAATCCGCGCCAAAAGCCGGCGACCGCCCAACGCACAACGCCGGTGACAACACGGATCGCAACCTCGCGCTGGAGCTGATCCGGGTCACCGAGGCCGCCGCTCTCGCCGCCTCCAAATGGATCGGGCTCGGCCAGAAGAACGATGCCGACGGCGCCGCGGTCGAGGCCATGCGCAAGGCGTTCGACGCTGTCGCGATCTCCGGCACCGTCGTCATCGGCGAGGGCGAGATGGACGAAGCCCCCATGCTGTATATCGGCGAGAAGGTCGGCGCCGGCGGCCCGCCCATGGACATCGCGGTCGACCCGCTGGAGGGCACCACGCTCACCGCCAAAGGCGGCCCCAACGCTATCGCCACCGTGGCTTTGGCCGAGCACGGCAATTTTCTCCACGCGCCCGACATTTACATGGACAAGATCGCCGTCGGCGGCCGATTGCCGGAGAGTGTGATCAACCTCGACGATCCCGTCGCGAAGAATCTCCAGAACCTCGCTCGCGCGAAGAAGTGCGAAGTCTCCGATCTCGTCGCCTGCATCCTGGACCGCGACCGCCACAAGGAGTTGATCGCGAAGACAAGGGAGGCCGGCGCGCGCATCATGCTGATCAGCGACGGCGACGTCGCGGGCGTCATCGCGACAACGATGCCGGAGTCGCTAATCGACATTTACCTCGGCTCCGGCGGTGCCCCCGAAGGCGTGCTGGCGGCGGCGGCATTGCGGTGCGTCGGCGGTCAGATGCAAGGCCGCCTCATGTACGAAAGCGAAGATCAACGCGAGCGTGTGCGTTCGATGGGCCATGCCGATCCAAACCGTTGCTTTACGTGCGAAGAGATGGCGAAGGGCGACGTCATGTTCGCCGCGACCGGTGTGACCCCGGGAGCGATGCTGCGCGGCGTCAAACGCTTTGGCGGGGGCGCCATCACCCATTCGGTGGTCATGCGCAGCCGCTCCGGCACTGTCCGCTACGTCGAGGCGCACCACAACTTCGCGCAAAAGACCTGGTGGGAGGCGCCGTAGAGCCTCCCGGTTGACCAACCTCCAGCCTGGTCTTCCGCCGTCGCCTTCCCTGGGCTCGGTGTTCGGCGTCGAACGCGGTTTGAGCGGGCGCCGTTGGGTCTGGCGCACCGGTGAGGACCGCGTCGCCTTCGGCATAGCCCAGAGGCTGGCCGTTCCGGAGATCGTCGGCCGCCTGCTCGCCGCACGCGGCATCGACATCGAGAGCGCGGCGCATTTCCTGGAACCC
>JBEKGV010000722.1:0-3259 GCA_050012615.1 Acetobacteraceae bacterium
GGAGTCGAGTGGCGACACTCAGTCCTGATCACTTATTTGAGCAGGCCGATAAACTGGCTGTTCCGCCGCGTGCGGGTCCGCCACGCCAGGTCGATCTAAGGCGAGCGATTTCCGCCGCATACTACGGTCTTTTCCATTTTTGCCTGACCGCGGCGGCGGACGAATTCGTTGGCGTTACCCAGCGCGCGACGAGCCGTTACGCGCTCGTTTACCGAAGCATCGATCATAAGACCTTAAGAGATCTATGTCTGGAGGCAAAGAAGCCAACCCCGGCGGCGAAGTTCGCCCCATACTTTCCGACCGGCGGGTTTGGGCCGAATATCCAGACGTTCTCCACGGCCGCGATTGAGCTACAGGAGAAGCGGCATCTGGCGGACTACAACCCTCAGCCGCGGTTCAGAACGTCGGATGCGAAGCTGGCGATTAGCACAGCCCGGAGTGCCGTCCAGGGGTTCCACCGGGCGAGCGATGAGCATCGTAAAGCCTTCCTGACCGTTCTCGTTTGCCCGCCCCGCTGAGGGACGCAATGTCGCGTCCACCCGGAGGAAGTCATTTTGCAACCTGAGTAAGTCATTCCGGAAGTGATCCAGCCGTCCCGAAAGCAGTTGTGGCGATGGCGTACGGACGTTTCTGTTACTTCAATTCCATCCGCGTCTGTCGCCTGGCTCCTTGACGGAGCCAGAATTGGGTCGAGAGTTCCCGCGCGCGCGTGAGCCAAACAAAACGGCACGGTCCAGGCGGTCGCCGTAGATTTTGGCCAGCGCCTCGCGGAAACGGCGCAGGACTGGATCGCTGGAAATTTGATCGGTCATCTCACACCATCGGTCATCATACCATATCGCCCGCGTCATGTCGGGTGTGGCGAACGCATGGGAATGGGTCAGTTTGAATGTCGCTTACCCACCCAAAGGAGACTTCCGGCGCCGACAGCTATCAAGGTGAGGCCGAAGGCCGGGGTTCTTCGCCGCGAGCTCTAGATCCCCGGAGCGTGGTTCTCGTCACGCTCTTCTTGGGTGACTGCCCCGGTCGATAGCAGCAACCGCATCAATGGGTCCGGCAAAAGCATCTGCTGCCTCACAACTCCTGACCGCTCGATGGAAAGTACACCGCGGCGGACTCCGCACCAGTTCACGTTTGACCGCTGTGGAGGTGCGGTCGCCTTGATCAACTCCGATAGCGGCTCGATCCAATACGATGGTGGTCGCGTTGGATCAACCACGGTTTGAAGCTGTTGCAGCACGGTGGCGACCTTGTCTGCGTCACCCGCGATGGTGAGTGTCACTAAGAGTCCTTCACTCTCCCAGGTGAGCGGGATCGCTGCCCGCTGGGTGACGTTCGCGACCACGTCACGGCGGAGCGCCTCCTCGAGCGCACTGACCTCTGCGTTGAAGGTCACCTTCAGTTGATCCGACGTTCGGAAGCCCAGGCGCGAGAGATTCAGGATTCCGTCATCAAAGCCCACGGTGGTCGTGTCGCGCAGATCGAGCCGTGTTCGCATAGATTGCGCTACCTCGCCGACGCCGATCTCAACGAACGGGATGACCTGATCGGCTATCTCCTGGCACAGCTCCACGCACATCTGGACCGGCTCGCCAATGGATCCGGGTTCCAGGCTGATCAACGCCGCCAGCGCAAAATCGGCTTTGGTCACTGCCGCGTCGATCGGCCGTTCCGCCGCCACCTGCTGCTCGTCCGGCTCGGGGGCCCCGCCCAGATACTCCGGAATGAGCTTGTTGCCGCGAAAGAAGTCGCTCAGCAGACGCTTCCAGTGCGGAACTGGCAAAGCGCCGTCGAACCGAAACAATTTGGTGTAGGCGGCGTGCTTGCCCGCTCGATCAATCGACGTTTCGATCCGATCCAGGTAGGGCTCGGCTGCATAGGCTCGGATGGCGCCATCGAAGTGGGTGATCGCCGCTTCGTCCCCCGAAAACTCCGCGTGGACGTAACGGCAACCGAACTGATCATCGTCGAGACCGCCGGATGGGTTTTCGATCAGCTCCTCCGCTTCGAAGGTGCGGTAATCGACAGCGTAATCACCTTCCACCCGACGAGATTCAGGCGCCTTCCACCAAACCTGGGTTCGATCGACCCCCTCGAACCTCCGGCTCCGGACGTCCGCCTTATGCTCCGCGACGCCCTTTGGAATCGTGGCGATGTTGTCGCTGTGAAAAGGCCCCCGCCAGTGTTCGAGTTCGATGAGATTCCGGGCGCTTGCTGGGTGACCAACAAGATCAGGGTCAAGTTTCAGCCGAACGCGCAGATCGCCGATCTCCCTTGCGGTCGCGTCGAAACTTTGCAGAAAATAGGCGTTGAGCTTATTCCTGTGCGAAAGGCCACGCCGGAAGAACCGATGGGCAAAGAGCAGTAGGTCGCGATCGGGGTCGTGGAACACGCCAAGCTGTACCTGCGTCATACGCCTGAGCAGTTCACGATAGTCCGCCAGACCATCCTTATCGACTGCGCCGACGGCGGGCGTGAAAAAATCGGGGTAGAGCTCGGCCGCAATGCCGATCCGCTCCACCGCGATGGCCTCCATCTTTAGGAAACGCGCGTTGGTGAGATCCGCCGGGGCCTCCCGGGAGATGAGTTCGTCCCGAAAGGGCGCTGCGCCCTCCCGGTGGTAAGTCTCCCAGTATTCCTCAGCCCGAGCTGCCAGTTCAGCCTTCTCCTGCTCGGTTTCTGGCTCTTCGATCAGGCCGAGTACCCTGACCATCATGCTGTCGGCGTAAAGCCCGAGTGGTCGGCTCCAGCCGACCAAGCGGTGCATATCGTGCTGCATGTAAACAGGCATACCCGGCTGGAAACCGCGGCTTTGGCATTCGCGTTGATGGTGCTGCTCTGCCTTCATCAGTTCAGATGCAGGGAAGCGCATCCGATCGAGATTGACCTGATCGGTGTTGAAGACACCTGGGCTGCGACGCACTTAAACCTCCGACGTCTCCAACCTGCACACGGAGACACCGCGATATGTGGTGAAGCACGGGCGAAGTTGAAGTGAATCCGCTCACCACTCATTGCGGGGCCCCAAACTGGCCCACTACCGAGCTCATCGCCGCATCACCGCGAGTCAGCGCCACAACGACGCCAATGGTTTCGCGCGCCTTCCCACCCCCCGCGTCCTTGCCCACCCCCATCCCGCCGGTCTAAAAGCCCGCCGACATCCTCCCTCCCCGTCCCTTGGCCCCGGCCATTTGAAACGGACCTCCAATGAACCAGCAGGCGAACCTGATCCGCGCCGGCCAGGTGATCGAGCATGACG
>JBEKGV010000723.1:0-3256 GCA_050012615.1 Acetobacteraceae bacterium
ACCCGCACCGGATTGCCCGAGGCCCTCGCGCGTCTGCTGGACCGAACACTCCAGGCCGGTCAGCGGGCACTGGTGCTGTGTCCCGATCCGGCCAAATTGAAGGCGCTGGACGCAGCTTTGTGGGCGTGCCCCGAGCCGGCCTGGCTTCCGCATGGCACGCCAGCGGACGGCGATCCGGATCTGCAGCCTGTCTGGCTCAGCACGGAACCGGAGCCGGCGAATGGCGCGCGGTACTTGTTCCTGGTGGATGGTGCGATCACGGAACGAAGCGGCGATTTCGATCGGGTGTTCGATTTGTTCGATGGGAATGACGCGGAGAAAGTCGCCGCTGCTCGCGATCGATGGCGCATGGCCAAGGACGCCGGTCATACTCTGACTTATTGGAAGCAGGGTCCGCGCGGTTGGGAGAAAGGCGCGTAATACAATGTGCGCGTCATGGCCGGCCTCCGAGCCGGCCATCTGTAGCGGCACAGTGCCAAGAGAGGTCCCCCGGACGATCCCCCGATCAAGTCGGCGGAGGGGGATGACATGTTGGGTGGCTGGTCATGACGCATTCGGGTGGAAGTGTCACGCTTTCGGCCGATGCGTATAAATCGACAGAGTGACTTAAGAGTGACTTTACGACTACCGCCGTTTCGACGCTGTCTTCGCAGGCAGCAACCACCATTTGACAGGCTCGGGCTCGACCTCGGGTGCAGCGCGAACCGTCGGCGGTCTGCCGCGACGAGCGGGAACCCGCACGACGGAATCGGAAGCATGTGGAGGTGCGACATCAACGGCCAACGCCGGTTCTTCGGTCGCTTCCCGCAACAGCCGGTCGGCCATTTTGCGAGCGCGGCGTTCCTCGGCAAGCTCGGCGCGTACCGCGCGCAATTCTTCCTCGGCGTCGTGCGCGCGCGACTCAGCCTCGCGCAGGCGATCGGCGCCGGCGGTCAGTTCTTCTCGTAATGAAACGATTTCCTCCTGGTGGCGTTTGCTCGCACCGAGGGCTTCATTCTTCGCCAGTTCATTATGTCCGATCTTCGTCTGCAATGCCTGCAGCGCCGCCTGGGCTTCATGCAAGGCCCGTTCGGCGCGCTCACGGGTCGCGGTTTCCGCCGCCAACGCGGCTTCAACGCGCTGCAGGCGGCTGGAGGTCGGGCCGGATTGCCCGGTGCCGGAATGAGCAGCGCCGGGATGCGCTGCGTCCGGCATGTCGCGCCGCACAACCGTCACCGGAACTTCGCCATCCTGCACGAAGCGCCGCCGGTGTACGCCGCCCTGAATGAACGCGCCACCGCCTCCGCGCTGCCCGGGCTCCGACCGTTCGCCCTCGGGGCGAGGTCTTGGACCATCACCATGCAGACCGAGTGCGCGACGCATCTGTTGTTCGGCGTCATCCATCGGCGGCGCGGAAGAGGAGGATTGCGGTTGTTCCCGCGGCAGGCTCATGCGCTGACCTTGGTCCGCATGTGGTTTTAACTCGTCGCTCAAGTCGATCACCCGGTTAGGTTTCGAAGTATCATGATATTGATCGACATGCCTGATCCTGATTCGCAATAGCCGCCGTGAACAGACCTCGATAGGGCGCAGTTTCTCGCGGACATAGAACCTATATGTCTCTCGTGATTGTCTTAGTGGGCTGTTACCTGCCAGACTTCGATCCGTACGCAATTTTATGTCGGGCTGGCGGCAGGCTTGTAAACCGGATCGCTAACCTGGGATCTATTTCCCGCGAAGCTAACCCTGGGGCACTAACCTATTTAAAGCACCAATGCAAGCCCCCGGCCCAGGGTTCCTGAATATTTTGGGCTGTTTCCTCAAAGTACAGATGGCGCGAGAAGCAGCGTCGATCGAGCGTTAAATTTACAACATTTTATCCATAAATTAGCCCCGCGCATTCCGCCGATGATTCATTAATGCCGTTATGACGCACCGTCGAGAGCTTCCTCCGCCGCGAGCCATGCCGCTTCCGCCGCATCCGCTTCCCGTTTGATCGAAGTCAGGCGCGCGTTCGCACTTGCAATATCCCGCGCCCGGCCCGGCCCTTATAAAGCAGGATCGGCGAGTTTCGCCTCGATCGTCGCACGTTCGGCGGTTAGCCTGGCCAGCAACGCTTCGGCATCTTTCGCCTGCTTTCGCAACGGCGCCAGCGCCGCACGAGCCGCCGCGCGCTCCCGGCGATCATCCTTGCGGGCCGTGATCTCGGCTTTTCCGAGCGGACGCGCACGCTCCGACAGCAGCGCGCGATAATCATCGAGATCGCCATCGAAGGGACGCACCGTTCCATCCGCCACCAGCCACAACCGATCGGCGACCAATTCCACGAGATGCGGATCGTGCGTGATGAGCAACACCGCGCCTTCAAAGTCCGCCAGCGCCTTGACCAACGCTTCACGCGCGTCGATGTCCAAATGGTTCGTCGGTTCGTCAAGGATCAACAACTGCGGCGCGTCCCGGGTCGCGAGCGCGAGCAACAACCTTGCTTTTTCTCCACCTGATAAATGCGCGACCGGCGTCTCCGCCCGCGCCGCGTCGAGACCGAACCTGGCGAGCTGCGAACGCAGAACTGTCTGCGTCGCTCGCGGCAGAGCTTTCGCCATGTGATCGATCGGGGTCTCGTCGAGGTCCAGCTCGTCCGTTTGGTGCTGCGCGAAGTAACCGACGCGCAATTTTGGTCCGCGCCGCATTTCGCCGCGCAAAGGGGCGAGACGTTCCGCCAGGAGCTTCGCCAATGTCGACTTGCCGTTGCCATTGGCGCCAAGCAGTGCGATGCGATCGTCCATGTCGATGGTAAGCGACAGGTCACGCAACACCGGGACACCATCGTAACCAACATCGACATGCTCCAGCGCGATGATCGGGGGTGCGATCCGCGCCGGTTCAGGAAATGCGAATCTGGTCGGCGCATCCTCGATCACGTTCTCGATCTGCGGCAGCCGTGCCAGCGCCTTGATCCGCGCCTGCGCCTGACGCGCTTTGCTGGCCTTGTAGCGGAACCGGTCGATGAAAGATTGGATATGTGCTCGCTCCGCCGCGATCCGTTCCACCGCGCGGGATTGCTGCAGCGCTTTTTCGGTACGGATGCGGACGAATTCGTCGAACCCGCCAGGCGTCAGCGACAATTTGCCGCGGTCGAGATGCGCGATCGCCTCCACCGCGCGATCGAGCAGCCCGCGATCGTGCGACACCACCAGAGCGGCACCCGGGAAGCGTGCCAGCCAACCCTCCAGCCAGAGTGTGGCCTCCAGATCGAGATGGTTGGTCGGCTCGTCCA
>JBEKGV010000724.1:0-3820 GCA_050012615.1 Acetobacteraceae bacterium
GCCACGCTTTATGCCATCGACCAGTTCGTCATGCGCGGCGGCAAGCTGATGGTGATGGTCGATCCCTGGTGCGAGACGCTCGCCGCCATGCCTTCGCCCACCGGCATGCCACCCACCGACACGTCGTCAGACCTGAAGAAACTCTTCGACGCCTGGGGTATTGTTTACGATCCCAAACAGGTCATTGGCGACCTGACCGGTGCATGGCGCGTTCGGGCCGGCGGCGAAGACAGCGTGCAGGCGGTGAATTATGTCGCCTGGTTCAACATCCGCGACGGCATCAATCACGACGATCCCGCGACCGCCGATCTGACCCAGGTCACGGTTGCCTCGCCCGGTGCGCTGGCGAAAGCCCCGAACGCGACGATCCAGTTCACGCCCCTGCTATCCAGTAGTCCACGCTCGGGTTTGGTTCCCCGAGATGAACTGGCGATGCCGGATCCCGCGAAAGTCCTCGCCAATTTCAAGCCGGAGGGCGGACCGCGCGTCATCGCCGCGAGGATCCATGGTCAGTTGAAATCCGCTTTCGCCGGCCCGCCCGATTTGGCGGCGGACCAAAAGCGGCCCGATAATTTTCCAGCCTACAAGGCCGAGACGGATGGGCCGGTCAACATGGTCGTCGTCGCCGACGCCGACATCCTCGCCGACCGCTATTGGGTGCGGATCGCCGACTTTTTCGGCCAGTCGACCGCGACACCGTTTTCCGACAACGGACCCTTTGTCGCCAACCTGATCGGCACGTTGGCAGGCGGCGATGCGCTGATCGGCCTCCGCTCCCGCGGCGATACCAACCGCCCGTTCGAACGCGTCGAAGCAATCCAGAGCAACGCGGAAGCGCAATATCGCCAAACCGAGCAAACCCTTCGCGCGCATCTGGAGGATGTGGAAAAGCAGTTGCGCAGTCTCCGCACCGGCGGCGGAGAGTCAGCAGGGAGTGGCGCCGAGGCGGTGATCACGCCCGAACAAACCCTCGCGATCGACGCCGCGCGCAAAGACATCATCGACACCCGCAGAAAGCTGCGCGACGTGCAATTGCAGTTGAACCGGGAAATTTCCAGCCTCGAGACCTGGTTGCGGGTCTTTAACATCGTTCTCGTGCCAGCAGTGCTGGCGATATTGGCGGTCGTCCTGGCCCTGATCCAACGAGCCCGCCGTTCGCGCGCCCGTTCCGCGGCCTGACAAGGAGCCTGCGATGAACCAAACCCGGCTTCTGGCGCTCGTGCTCGCCGCGATCCTCGCGGTCGCGGGCGGCTGGTATTTCGGGACCTCGACCGAACCGGCCGAGCGCGCCTCGATCGACAACGGCAAACTGATGTTCCCCGATCTGACAGCGAAACTAAAAGACGCACGGCGTCTCGAGATCACCAGCAAAGGCAAAACCACCGTCATCGAACTAAAGAACGGCGTCTGGGGCATCGCCGACCGCGGTGGCTACCCTGTCCAGGACTCGAAGCTGCACAGCATGTTCGCCACTCTGACCGAGCTTCGTCTGGTTGAGCCGCGCACCACCGATCCCGCGGAATTCAGCCGGCTCGGAGTGGAGGATCCCACGGGGGACCCCAAGGGGGAAAAAGACGGCACCGCCAATCTGCTGCGCGTGCTGGATGGCGACGGCAAGCCGATCGTGTCCGTGATCGTCGGCCACCGGAGGACGCGTACCCAGGGCAATGTGCCGGAACAGACTTATGTGCGTCTGCCCGGCGACAACCAGACCTGGCTCGCCGATGGCGGATTGCAGGCTGACGCCGATCCGCAGGTCTGGCTCGACCGCGACATCATGAACATCTCTCACACGTTGATCACCAAGGTCGTCGCCACCAAGGACGGTCAGACCGTCGAACTCACACGCGACGGCGACAAATTGAAGGTGACGCAACCCGCCGAGTACCCGAAGCTGGAGGACTATAAGCTCGACGATGTCGGCCGGGCGCTCGAAAATCTCACGTTCCAGGATGTGAAGACCGACAAGGAACCGATCGGCGACAAGGTTGGCGAAGCTGTGTTCTCCACCTCCGACGGGTTGGACATCGATGTCGCCATCTACCACCTTGATAAGGACTCCTGGACTCGTTTCACCGTCACCGCGCCCGAGCGAGGCAAGCCCGAGGCGGAACGCCTCAATGCGAAACTCTCCAACTGGGCCTTCGAGACCGGCGCCTGGAAGGACAAATCACTGGTACCCTCGATCGACGATCTTAAAGCGCCGCCTCCTGCTCCACCGCCTGGGCAGCCCCCCTCTGGACAGCCCCCCTCTGGGCCGGCCTCCGAAGCGGCCCCGAAACCATGAGCGATCGCGAATACCCGGCCCGGCCGTTCGTCGGAATAGGGATCGTTGTGATCAAAGGCGATCACGTGTTGCTTTGCCGCCGCGGCAAACCACCCAATGTCGGCAGTTGGACTTTACCGGGCGGCGCGCAAGACCTGGGGGAAACCTGCGAAATGGCCGCCCGGCGGGAATTGTTCGAGGAGACCGGACTTTCCGTCGGCGACCTGTATTTTTGCGCGCATGTCGATACCATCCGCCGCGACGACGACGGCCGCGTTCGATTTCACTACACGATCCTGGATTTCGCGGCACTCTGGGCCGGCGGTGAACCGATCGCCGGTTCGGACGTGTCGGAAGTTCAATGGGCGCCCATGGACGCCCTGGAGCCGTACGATTTGTGGAGCGAGGCGCACCGGATTATCGGCATCGCTCGCCGGCTGGTAGGTTGAGGCCGCGCGCCCCATCCGCATCACATTGGTCAGGAGGCTCCCGATGACACGCCTCGTATTCGCGGCACTGCTGCTGCTGGGCAGTGGCATCCAGGCAAACGCCACCGACCTCATCCTGAAGCGCGTCATGCTTTCTTCCGGTGGCGTCGGTTATTTCGAATACTCCGCCGACATCGATGGCGACGCGGAGCTCGGACTGGACGTGCCTCTGAGCCAAATTGATGACATCCTGAAGTCCCTCGTGGTGTTCGACTCGCAGGGTGGCGTCGCCGGAGTTGAACTTCCCGGTCGCGACGGTACGGTGCAGGCGTTCGGCGACGCGCCGTTTGGACCCGAGGCTTTGGCATCGCCCGTCGCTTACCTGAACGCACTGCGCGGCACGGAAGTCACGGTGCAGGGCCCTCACCCGATGACCGGCCGGATCGTGAGCGCCCAACCGGTGAGCGAAACGATCGACACGGGAACCACACAACGGGTCCGCGTTACGCTGTTGAGTTCGGACGGCTTGCGGCAATTCGTGCTGGAGGATGCCGAAAGCAAAGGCAACAGCGAACGCACGGTCTCGGTCGGCTATGTCGTGGGCGCGCCGCTGTGGAAAGCGACGTATCGTCTCATGCTGTCGCCTGACCCGTCCTCCAGCGCTCGCCTGCAAGGTTGGGCCACGCTGGAAAATCAGTCCGGCGCCGATTGGCAAGGCGTGACGCTGACCCTGCAATACGGCAATCCAGTGACGTTCCGGCAGGCGTTGTATCGCAGCTACTTCGTGCAGCGGCCCGAAGTACCGGTGGAAGTACTGGGCCGCGTGCTGCCGGATATCGACACACGTGCACAGAGCGCGGTCCAATCCGCGATGGCGCCCGCGCCAATGCCGATGGGCAGGGCAATGCTCGGGGCAGCGGCGATACCGGCGCCGGCGCCCGCGGCGATGGCGGTCCCAGCCGATGCGGTGCAGGCTGATGAAAACGCGCAGGAAACGATCTTCACGCTGGCCCAACCGGTAGATCTCGCCGCCGGGCATACCGCGAATGTCCCGATTATCGACCGTGCCATTCCCGTGACCAGGATTGGTTTCGTGCCATTCAAACAGCCTCATCCTCTGGCCGCG
>JBEKGV010000725.1:0-3244 GCA_050012615.1 Acetobacteraceae bacterium
GGCCTCCACGAGGTTCGGATTCCCGGTGCGCGGCTGGCGCGTGTGAACCAGTCCCTCAAGCGCCGCCTGGACGACGATCTCGAGGAGGTATTCAACCGGGCGTGCGCCGCCAACGACCTTGAAGCCGCGGGCGATCTGCTAACCGTGCTGGAAAAATGGCACGCTCGCCGTGCCGCCAGTTACGGGCGTGAACGACGGATCAACAGCGCCTCCCTGGACCGCGCCCGCAAGGACCTGGAGCGCCTGATCGTCCTGCACGGCAACAAAACCGCTGCCGCCGCCGACGCCGCGGAGGCAAAGGCCACCGATCCGGCCGGTACGGCATAGCAGGGTTTTGGTGGGCTCGGATGACGTGCATCCTGTTAGTCTAGCGCCTCGCGTCTTGTCCGCGGTTGACGCCCGCCGCGGTTTCCGTCCACCTCAGTGAGATGTGCACAGTCGTGCTGCTTCACCGTCCAGGCCATGCGTGGCCCGTGGTTTATGTGGCCAATCGGGATGAATTGGTGGATCGTGCCTGGGATCCGCCCGCCGCGTGGTGGCCCGACCATCCAGGCGTGGTGGCCGGGCGGGATCGCACCGCCGGCGGCACCTGGATGGGCATCAACGCCCATGGCGTCACCGCCGCCGTTCTCAACCGGCCGGGTTCGCTGGGACCCGCATCCGGCAAGCGCAGCCGGGGCGAGTTGCCGTTGCGCGCGCTGGCCGAGAACACCGCGTCCGCCGCGGTCGGAGCGATCGTATCGTTGGATGCGGGTCAGTGGCGTGGCTTCAATCTGGTGATCGCCGACCGCACCGGAGCGACGTTTATCCGCGGCTCAGGCTATGGCAAACCGTCGGCGCGGGTGCTACCGCCAGGCGTTTCCATGATCACCGCGCATGATCCGAACGACCAGGACAGCCCTCGGGTTGCCCGTCACCTCACACGGTTTCAAAACGCCGCGGCGCCGGAACCGGATCGTTGGGAGGAATGGCGGGCAATCCTGTCCGATCGTTCCGGTCCCGCGGGCGAGCAAATCAATGTCGAGGCGCGCGGAGGTTTCGGAACCGTGTGCTCGTCGCTGCTGGCGATCCCGGCGAATGGCGACCCTGTGTGGCTGTTCTCGAGCGGACCGCCGGACGAGGCACCGTTCGAGAGGGTCAGGGCAGTGTCAGCCGCATCTCGCCCTTGAACGCGTGGATCAGTTCGCGACGGCGGAACCTCCAACCCTCCGGCGTGCGCGCGAGCACGTCGGCATAGGTGCCGCAGACCGACGGTACTGGGCCGTCGGCTCCCTCGACCATCACGAGATAGTTCGACTTCGCGGTGGCATCTCGATGCACGACGGTAATGACCGAGTTCATCACGTAGTGCATCCGTCGCGGTGACGGCGGCACTGACTGGGTCAGCCATGCTTCGATCGCAGTTGGTCCGCGGACGGAACGATACGGCGCGATCCATTGGCCGTCGGGGGTAAAAAGCGCGGCGAGTTCGGCGAAGCGCCCCTCATCCATGTGGAAGCAATAGAGGTGCAGCAGTTCGCGGATCGCGTCCTTATCGCTGTCCATGCTCGGCTCTTTGGGCATCGCTCCTTTGGGGATCGCCCGTTTTGGGATCGCCTGTTTTGGGCGCGGCTCTTTGGGCGCGGCTCTTCGCCAGTTCGGCGGCCAGGGCGATGGCGGCGATGAGGCTCGACGGATCGGCCACTCCCTTGCCCGCGATGTCGTAGGCGGTGCCATGGTCCGGGGAAGTACGCACGATCGGCAGGCCCAGGGTCACGTTGACGCCATGGTCCATGTCCAGCGTCTTTAGCGGGATCAGCGCCTGGTCGTGATACATGCAGATCGCCACGTCATAGCGCTGCCTCGCGGCCGGCGTGAACATCGTATCCGGCGGCCAGGGGCCGGAGACGTCGATCCCCTCGCCGCGCAGCGTATCGATCGCGGGCTGGATGAGCGAGGTTTCCTCGTCGCCCAGTACACCTTGCTCGCCGGCGTGGGGGTTGAGGCCGGCGATGGCGAGGCGCGGGGACGCGAGGCCGAAATCCCGCCGGAGCGCAATTGCCGTCGTGCGCGCGGCATCGACGATCATCCGGGTCGTCAACATCGCGATCGAGGCGCGCAGCGACGCGTGCACCGTGACCGGAACGACCTTCAGGTGAGGACTGGCCAGCATCATGATCTGCTGGCCGACGGCACCGGTCAGCTCGGCGAGGAACTCCGTGTGGCCAGGGTAATGAAATCCGGCCTGATACAGCGCGGCTTTGTTGATCGGATTGGTCACCATCGCGGCTGCCTCGCCGGACAGGCAAAGCGCGGTGGCCTGCTCGATCGACTTCACCACGGCCGGCGCGTTGGCCGGGTTGGGGTGGCCCGGGATTGGCGGTTCGGCGAGGCGGACAGGCATCACCGGCAGCGCTTCCGCGTAGACCGCGACCGCGTCGGCCGCCTGGTCCACGATCCGGATCGGCACATCCAGGCCTAAAGCTTTCGCCAGAGCGGCGAGCCGGTCGGGGTCGTCCAAGGTCACCAGGCACGGGCCGGTTCGGGTCAACCCCCTCTGGAACAGCCCCCTCTGGATCAACCAGGTGCGGAGGGAAAGCTCGCCGCCAATTCCGGCAGGGTCACCCATGGTGAGAGCGATGGGAAGCATGGTTCAGATATGCAACGCCCGGCCTTCAACCGCCAGCGCCGCTTCTTTCACGGCCTCACTCAGGCTGGGGTGGGCGTGACAGGTGCGCTCACGGCCTCGGCCGCGGATGTCGCAGATCATTGAGCTCTATCCAAGGGAGGACGCGAGATCCGAGGTTATATCTCTGTATATGTTCGTTACCACACCACGGCCCTGAGCCGTGATTTTGATTTCGATGATATGATTGCACTGATGAAAGTGCCATATACGCGCCGTGACCGATCTTCCCACCGGGACGGGATTCGCCTGAAGATTTATAAGGAAATCGCGCAGGCATGAGCGTTCGGAGGCACTAACGACTGTTCTCAGATATCCGCCAACGCTCAGATCAATTGTTAGATCAGGAAGCGGACCAAAATAGAACTTCGAGGCTTCGGACATCTAACTCTCCGTGATACCGAAGGCCTGTTCCACACTTTCCACGCTATTGCCCATGCCACTGGGCTCATGCAGAAGTTTTTCCAACCGCTCCGGATCACGCGCGATCAATGCCGCCGCGGTCAGAAGTTCGTATTCGTCACGCGACAAAAGAATGCCCAATACCTCTTTGCTCCTGCCATGCATCACGAAGCATGT
>JBEKGV010000726.1:0-3243 GCA_050012615.1 Acetobacteraceae bacterium
TCACCTTCACGCAGGAGGCGAGGCAGCGGCCTAATGACGCGCGTCGCTGCCCGACGGTCCATCGGAGCAAGAAACTCGTAAAGCCGCGCGGGATCGGACCGTGCTTCGCCGGTCCAAAGAACGCGCATCAACCGGGTTGCGGCACCGGCAGTTCCTGATCGGTCCCCAGGCTTTCAGCCCAGACCCGCATCGCCTCATCGTCGATCAGCCGGCCAGCATCCACATCCGCCAGGCCTTCGAGCGTCAGTTGCCGACGACGATCAGCCTTAACAGGAGTTCTGGCATCGGCCTCAAAGGCCAGGCCAAGCTGCCTTTCCACCATGGATTTGGCGTTATCGCTCTCGGCGGGGGTTGATCTGGCGCTATTCATACGGTGCACTTTGGCTCAGATAGTAGACGGCTTCCAGGACGAACACAGAGGCACTTCTGTCGCCTGACCGGCAGGGATGTGCAAACCTTGTCTCTTACGGAGCCATCCCATGCGGATTTGTGTTTTCGGCGCCGGATCGGTCGGCGGCTATCTCGCGGGTTATCTCGCACGCGGCGGCGCCGAGGTTTCGGCGGTGGCCCGGGGAGCGCACCTCGCGGCGATCCGGGCCAACGGTCTGACGGTCGAGACGCCGGACACCTCGCTGACCGTCCGCATCGCCGCGAGCGATCAACCGGCTGACCTTGGCCAACAAGACGTCGTTCTCGTCACTGTGAAAGCTCCTGCACTGCCCGAGGTCGCCGCGACGATCGGACCGCTGCTCGGTCCAGACACCTCGGTCGCCTTTGTGATGAACGGGATTCCGTGGTGGTACTTCCATGCCCATGGAGGCGCCCTGGATGGTCGCCAACTCCCTTTGCTCGATCCTGACGGCGCGTTGTGGCGCAACGTCGGTCCGGAGCGAGCGATCGGCGCGGTGTTCTGGCCGGCCTGCTCGGTCCCCTCCCCCGGCGTTGTCCGGCTGTTGACCGGCGCCGGCTCCGGGACCGTGTTCGGTGAGCCCTCGAACGCCCTGACGCCTCGGCTTCAGGCGCTGGCTGGCGCATTCCGCGCGTCCGGGCTGCCGGTGACCCTGACCGAGGACATCCGTGCTCTGATCTGGCGCAAGCTCGCCTTCAACCTCAGCGCCGGCCCGATGTGTGTGCTGACTGAGACCCCGGTCATGGAGACGCACACCGAGCCCGCCTTGATCGATTGTTCCCACCAGCTTCTCACCGAGGCGATCGGCGTGGCGGCGGCGATGGGCATCACACTAAATCTCGACGTTCCCGCTATCGCAAGGACGAATAAGGCCCTCGCGCACCGGCCGAGCATTTTGCAGGATTTGACGGCCGGCCGGCCGATGGAGATCGAGGCTTTGTATGGCGTGCCTTTGGAAATGGCGCGCATGGCCGGCGTGGCGACGCCCATGCTGGATGTTCTGACCGCACTGATAAAAGTGAAAGCGCGGGCACGGGGACTTTACGGCACGGCTTTCCCTTGAACAGAACGAGTAAGTGCCTATTTTTGGTGTGTTCGGAGCGCCCAAACGGGGTTCCGGGCATCAACTCATGGATCGGTCCATTCGGACGGCCCATTACCGGCACCATGCTCCTTTGGAGGTTCTGTCATGACAACGTTTGACTTCGCACCCTTGTTCCGTACCGCGATCGGTTTCGACCGTCTCGCTCGTCTCGTCGACACCGCCGCGTCCACCGCCGAGGTGTCTGGATATCCCCCCTACAACATCGAAAAGCTTGGCGATGAGAACTATCGCCTGACCATGGCGGTGGCGGGCTTCCGTCCCGAGGAACTCGACCTCACGGTCAAGGAGAATACGCTGGTGATCTCCGGCCGTCCCACCAACGACACGCAGAAACACGAGGTGTTGTATCGCGGCATCGCGGGGCGCGCGTTCGAGCGGCGGTTTGTCCTCGCCGACCATATCGTGGTTGACGGTGCGGACCTCAACAACGGCCTGCTGCACGTCGGCCTGAAACGCGTCGTGCCCGAGGCGCTGAAACCGCGCCGGGTCGAGGTGAAAACCAGCGTCCAGCCGGCAATCGCCAATGACACGTCGGAGCCCGCGAAAGCGGCCTGACTTTGACTGCCAGGCGGTCCCGTCACGGCTGCGATGCCGCGGGGCCGCCCAGGCCTCTTTCGTCTTTCTTCGTCATGGCACGGCTTGTCCGGGCCGCCTGAACCGGCACGGTGCTGGGAGAGGTGGCCCGGACAGGCCGTGCCATGACGATTAGGCCGCGCCATGACGATAGGGGCTGCGCCGTCGCTGCGCGATTAGCTTGGCTTGCGAAAAAACGCGTCAGCGGCGGTCTTGTGGCTGTCCTTGCGGACGATGTCAGCCTCGACTCGTGCGATCTCGTCCCTCAGCTCGCCAATGTAATCGCGCAGTTCCTCAATCCCGAGCGTGTCGAGAACCAGCTTCTCGAGCCGGGTCCGCTTGCGGACAGGGGCGTCGTCCTCCTCGGCCATTTCTGTCTCCTTTGTTCAGGCGTTTCAGTATAATACGCGCGTCCGGCCTTGACCCACCCCAGGCCGCTTGCCATATCCCCCCGCTCCGCCGCGGTTCCGGGAACGCTTCCCAACAGATTGTGAAGATCGTGACGCCCGCCTCCCAGACGGCCCAGGAGAGTGATCCGCCATGACGTTGCCGCTGATGCCCAAGGCCACCGCTGTGTGGCTGATCGAAAAGACCGCGCTGACATTCACGCAGATCGCGGAATTTTGCGGGATGCATCCGCTGGAGATTCAGGCGATCGCCGACGGCGAGGTCGCGCAGGGCATTGTCGGATACGATCCGGTCGCCAATGGCCAGGTCACCGCCGAAAACATACGCCAATGCGAATCCGACCCGGCCGCGAGGCTGAAACTGGCCGCCACCGCTCTGCCGGTCCCGAAACGAGCCAAAGGTTCCCGTTACACGCCGGTCGCCAAGCGCAATGACCGGCCGGATGGGATCGCCTTTCTGTTGCGTAACTTTCCGCAGCTGACGGAGGCGCAGATCGGCAAGCTTTTAGGCACCACCAAAGAGACGATCCAGAAAGTCCGCGAACGCTCGCACTGGAACAGCGCTAACATCAAGCCTCGCGACCCGGTCATCCTGGGGCTTTGCAGCCAGACCGATCTGAATGCCGCCGTGCTCTCCGCCAACGAACGGCTGGAGCGGGAGGGCCGTTCGGTGCCGCTCCCGCCCCCGCCGGAAGAAGATGAGGCCGCCTGACAGAGGCGAAAAACGGGCTTGTGGAGGCGGGATTGGT
>JBEKGV010000727.1:0-3237 GCA_050012615.1 Acetobacteraceae bacterium
CACGAACATGACGCTCGACTTATCCGCGGTCCGATCTGACACGCCGGGTGTGAGCAACGTGCTCCACTTCAACAACGCGGGTATGGCGTTGCCGCCGCGTCCGGTGCTCGACGCGATGACGGGTCACCTCGCACGCGAGGCCATGATCGGCGGCATGGAGGCCATGGTTGAAGCCGCCGATCCCTGTCATGGCCGGCCGCTGGGTCGGCCATCTGTTGCCGCACAGTGCCGCGAGAGATCACCGGGTGATCCCCCGATCAAGTCGGGGGACGGCGATGTCGTGGTGGATGACCGTACCGATAGATCAATCGGTTCGCCGGTTGGTATTACGTCCGTAACTCACCCTTTGTGTGACAGCCATGCGGCGGCGCACCGAAGCGATGCCGCATTGTCGTTTATTTCTGAGATTTCTGACCCCGCGGCAGAACGCCGGACGCCAGGTCGTTGCCCACCGCGTAAATCGAGCATATTCTCTGCATCCTCTGACAATCCTTCAACGCGGCGCTTTCGGCATCCGCCTTGGTCCTCGCGCCGAACGCCATCCCAAAATGTCCATCGGCATCCGTGGCGAACGCCTTTTCGTAGTTGCGCGACGGAAGGTAAGTCGCGAACGCCGCCCGTCCCGGGTCGTCCAAAGGGACAGGTTCCGCCAGGCGAGCCAGTGTCGCCAGCGGGACCTGGATGTCCGTAGGCAAATGCAACGATTTAAGAAACGGCTCCACCTGGGGCCACCACATCGTTCCGTCCGAAGCCCAGATCAAGGCGTGCCCGTCCTTGCCATAAGGAGGTGCCTCGAACAGTGACGTCGGGGCGCCATTCGCCCGATAGGCATCGAACATCGCTTTGGCGAGTTCCGGGTCGAAGAAGTGATCGTTTTGCGCGAATATCCAAAGACCGGGAATACGCGCGGTCTGTCCAAAAGCGCGGTCCGCGTCGATCAGACGATCCGTCTGGCAAACGTAATCCGGCCGAGGCGATCCGACCGCTCCCGCGAACGAGATGATGCCAAGCACGCCGGGAGGATCAGCGGCGGATGCGGCCAGGACGGCGAACCCGCCCATCGAATGGCCAACCAGCACCACGCGCGCGGGATCCACCCATGGTTCCTTTCGGAGCACCGCCAGGGCCGCGAGCACGTCGGCGGCGGCGGCATTGCCAGCCTCCTTATAGGTCCGTGCCGTGCATGGCCCGAGCGCCTCCATGAATGGGCCGGCCGACTGGCCGTAGCCGCTCCGCATCACGATCACCACCGCATAGCCGCGCTGCGCGAAGACGATGGCGGGACCGGACTGGCTTTCAGGCCGCATGAGAGGAATATCAGTCGAATCGCGCGGCATTCCGTGCGTCATCAGCACGAGGGGATACGGTCCCGGAGCGGTGGGCCGTATGACAAGCACCTCGAAAATCTTCGAGCGCCCATCAGGGGCACTCACGGTCAACCGCAGCGGCAGCCGTGACAATCCCGGCAGTTCCGTCACGTCGCCGGCGCGCGTCGTCATCGACAGCAACAGAAACAAAACAGACCATAAGGCGATGCGCACCTGGTGCCTCCACGTTGATTTTAGAGTTGGTCCGGAATGCTTGCCCGGCCGACGTGCGTCACGAAGAGGATAGCCGTGAGGACCCCGTGCGCGAAGCCGGCGATCTCCTTCCGTCACCCGCGAAAGCGTCCTACGGTTTTTCGCACCACAGCCGTCACGAGGACGCGCCATGCTGAGAGACCGCTACGATCTGCCCCTGTCCACGACGTCCTCCGCCGCGCGAGACGCCTACGTGCACGCAAGCGATCTGCTGCTGACCATGTACCCCGGGGCAACCGAAGCCTTCGACCGCGCCATCGCCGCCGATCCCGGCTTCGCGCTCGCCCACACCGGCAAGGCGCAAATGCTGCTGGCGGCCGGCGACATGGCGGCGGCTCGAGAATCACTGGCGGCGGCCAGGGCCGTTTCCGCGGATCCGCCAGAATGGGAGTCGAGCCATATCGCGTTCTTCGAGCTGCTCGCGACGGGCCAGACCGAAGCCGCCCTCGCCGCGCTTCGCGTCCACCTGCGGTCCTGGCCGCGCGACGCCCTGGCGCTTACTCCGACCGCGTTCACCAACGGCCTGATAGGCAGTTCCGGCCGCGCCGACGCGAAGCGTGCGATGATCGGACTGCTGGACAGCCTCGCGCCGCGCTATGGCGACGATTGGTGGTTCACGGCGCATCATGGCATGGCGCTCTCCGAGGATGGGCAGCGAGATGCGGCCGACGGCAAGATCGAGCGATCCCTTGCCCAGAATCCAAATAACGCGTGGGTCGCGCATGCGCGCACCCATCTGTGCTATGAAAACGGTGATCCGAAAGCGGCCCGGGGGTTCCTCGCGTCCTGGCTCCTCACCTATCCGCGTAACGCACCGTTGTACAGCCATCTGAGTTGGCATCTCGCACTCAGCGATCTCGAGGCCGGCAACGCGGCGGAGGCGTCGCGGCTTTATCAGGAGGCGTTTTCGCTCGACGTACACAGCGGACCGCCGCGGGCAAAAATCACCGACGGTGTTTCGTTTCTGTGGCGGTGGGAACTCGCCGGGCATCCGCGTGACGCTGACGCCTGGCGCATGATGCATGAGTTCGCGACGAACGCGTTGCCTCGCGCCGGTGC
This sequence comes from Acetobacteraceae bacterium, assembly GCA_050012615.1. Classification (GTDB taxonomy): domain Bacteria; phylum Pseudomonadota; class Alphaproteobacteria; order Acetobacterales; family Acetobacteraceae; genus Rhodopila. Next base: position 2,640 of record JBEKGV010000727.1, read on the forward strand.
GGCGCTGCCCGACCTGCACGTCGTGTTGGTGCAGGCGGTGGCGGGCGATGCCGTCGCGCTGGAAACGCGGGTGCGGCAGGTAGAAGACCTCGCGCGCGATGGGCGTTATCCCTCCGGCCCCTTCGTTCCGATGCTGGCGCGCGCATTCGCGGCTTTCGAACGACAGGACTTCGCCGAAGCGATCGATGCGCTTGAACCGATTGTCGCCGAGAGCGAACGCCTCGGCGGCAGCCGCGCCCAGTTGGACCTTGTCGAGTTCACGTTGTTGAAGGCTTATCTCGACGCGGGCCGCCCGGACGACGCGCGCCGGTTTCTGGACGAACGGCGGCCAGGTCCGTCGGGAATTCCCGTCGCCGGATTGAGTCTGGCGCGCTGAGTGACCAGACCGAGGTGACGAGGTTGCTTATCCGGCCGGATCCGGTGCGCCGCCATTACCCCCTTGGCGCGCAAATAGCGGCACCAAATGCGACGTGCGATGTTACTGTGCTATAAGGTCCCCGGAGGCACCGCGACATGACGACGACGATGATTGACGATCCAATCCTGAAGCGGGTCCGGTCGGAGCTGGAGCGGCTTTACGGAGACCGGATCGAGCGGG
>JBEKGV010000728.1:0-3234 GCA_050012615.1 Acetobacteraceae bacterium
GAGGGATTGCGAAACGCCCGGATCGACCGCATCTCGGGAGGTGAGGCGCGGCGTGCGATGCCCGCCCTCGTTTTCGCAACCGAGTCCGAGATGTTCCTGCTGGACGAACCCGCCGCCGATCTCGATTCCGCCGCCAACCACGCCACCCCGCGCCTGCCGCGCGAGACGGCCGAGCAAGGTGTTGCCGTGGCCTGCGTCCCGCGGGCGGTCGACGACTACGCGCACCGGATCGTCCTGACGGACGCTCGGCAGGTTATCGCCGACCTCGCAGCCTCAGGTGAACCGGAGCGAGCGGCCCCGGTCTTCGGTGTGCCGGCCGGTCACGACCTCCGGTTGTCGCCGCTGGCATGAACGATCATGCGTTGCCAGATCGGGCGTCGCCGGAGCGTGAAACGCCCCGTCATGGGCCGCCCGAACGCTCACCGCCTGATCGCGGCTCGCCCAATCGGACGTCAACCGTTCGAAGATCGACCGGCCGGATACTGACTATCACGCTGCTTGTGTCGCTTGGCTTGCATCTGTCGGCATTGGTTGCGGCGATACTGCTCCTCCCCTCCGAGTTACCAGTGGCGGATGGCCCGGAGCAAACGCCGGAAGTCGAGCTGGTGATGGTGGAGCATAAGGGTGACCTTCAGCCCCCGGTGACCTCTTCCCAGCCGCCGGCCGAAGCCCGTCCGGAGGCAAAGTCCACCAAGGCCCAGCAACCCCCGGCGCGGGCACAGGTTGAACCGAAGCCGGAGACACTCGAGGCGGCAGCGAAGCCGGCCATGGCACCCGATCCGGCGCCGGATCTCGATACGCCGGTTCACGATGACGGGCCGCCCGCGAAACCCACTCCCGCCGCGGCGCCCGCCAAGACCTCGGAGCCAACCTCAAAACCCGAGCCGCCGGTGCAAGAGGCGGCCGCGGAGACCCAACCCGTTCCTCCAGGGGCACAACAAGCACTGACGGTTACGCTAAGCGGCACAGACAGCCCAAGCGAAGCGAGAGCGTGGGGGAATCGCGTCATCCCCGCGAAGGCGGACGCTGTCTTCCATAACCGTCCGCCCGAATATCCCCCGGAGGCCGTGATGAATGGCGAGCAGGGGACCGTCGTCCTGATCATCCATGTCTCGCCCGCGGGATCGACGGCCAGCATCGACGTCGCCCGCAGCTCGGGTTACGTGCTGCTGGACCGTGCCGCGCAAGAGGCGGTGATGCGCTGGCGCTTTCTTCCGGCGGTCAAGGACGGCCAGGCCGTGGCGTCCGATATGAGGATGGAATTCGTGTTCGACTTCCGGTGATCGAGGCAGCTTCCCAGTACGGGCGTCACTCGTCTCGTCGCGGTCGGGCCAGCAGCGTGACGATCGCCTCCCGCAACGTCGTCCGGCCTGCCAACAACGCCGCCACCGCTTCGCAGATCGGCATCTCCACACCCTTGGCTCGGGCCACCAAGGCAGGTGCGGTCGCGATGCCCTCGGTCACCGATCGCCGCCGGGCGAGGATCGAGGCGAGGGTCTCCCCGCGGCCAAGCGCAAAGCCCAGAGAGAAATTGCGGCTGGCTGGACCGGTGCAGGTCAGCAACAAATCCCCCAGCCCCGACAATCCCATCACCGTCTCGGCGCGGCCGCCGAGTGCCGCGGTCATCCTTGATAGTTCCGCGAGCCCACGGGTGATCAGCGCGGCGCGGGCGTTTTCGCCAAGCCCCGCGCCGGTCACCGCGCCGGCGGCGATGGCGATGACGTTCTTCGCGGCGCCGCCCAGTTGAGCGCCAAGCGGATCGTCACTGCCGTAGAGGCGGAATGTCGGCGTGGCGAGCCGCGATATCACGGCGTCCCGCATGACCTGATCCTGGCCCGCGACGACCGCCGCGGCCGGTTGCCCGGACGCGATCTCATGCGCGAAGTTGGGGCCGGTCAGCACGGCCGCCACGGCATTGGGCTGGACTTCCGCGGCGATTTCCAGCGGCAAACGTAACGTCCCGGCCTCGATCCCTTTCGCGCAAATCACGAGTTCTGGGACATCCGGTAGTTGTTCGAGCGCGGCTCGCAACGACTGGGTTGGGACCGCCGCGATGACCGTGCCGGTAAGCAACGAAATATCGCCGGTGACGCGGACCCGCTCCGGCAGGCGATGACCCTCAAGGCGCGAGGACTCGCGGGATTCGGCGAGCGCATCCGCGCCGCTGTGGGCCCACAGCACGACGTCGTTGCCCGCTCGAGCGGCCTGGATCGCCAACGCGGTACCCCAGGCGCCCGCGCCAAGGATGGCGATTTCACTCATCGGCCCATCGCGTGATCGTCGCCGCTTCGCCAGGCTCACGGTCGCCAAGGCGAAGTAGTAGCGCATTCAGAATTATTTGGGCGTCCCGTTCGAATTGGTAAGGCGGATTGACGATCAACATCCCGCAGCCGTTCAGCCGCGCCGGATCCAACGGTTCGCGCAGCAACAACTCCGCTGCGATGACGTCGCGCAATGACAGCGAGTCGAGAAACGCCCGTATGGGTGCGCGATGCTTCACCGGATACCAGGCGGCGAACACGCCGGTGCGAAAGCGGGAATGAGCAAGCGCCAGCCCCTCGGCGAGACGATCGAACTCTCGGGGATCTTCATACGGAGGATCGATCAGGATCAGACCGCGCTTTTGCTCCGGAGGAAGCAGCGCCTTCAATGCCGCCCACCCATCGCGGTGGTGTACCGAGATCCGGCGGTTGTCGCGGAACATCCGGCGCAGATCGGAACAATCCTCGGGATGTAGTTCGCAACAGGCCAGCCGGTCGTCAGGCCGCAGCAATGCGCCGATCAACTCCGGCGATCCGGGATACAAACCGAGACGCCGCACGAGCGCGGCATAGTCCTCCAACGCCGCGGGCGGACGATCCAGAATTCGGAGAATTCCGTTGGCGGCCTCGTTGGTGCGCCGCGCGGGTTCGGCATCGAGATCATAATGACCGGCCCCCGCATGCGTATCCAAAACGAACAACGGCGCGGGTTTTCTCTGCAACGCCCGAAGCAAGGCCAGCAGCAGAGCGTGCTTCATGCAATCGGCGAAATTCCCGGCATGGAAGGCGTGGCGGTAATTCACGTGACCATCGCCTCGAGCGGCCACCTCGGCCGCGGCGCGAAGTCGATCCCGTCGGTCAGTCCGAGTCGCAGCCGCTCCAGCCCGGTCCAGGCGACCATAACGGCGTTGTCGGTGCACAGGCGGAGCGGCGGAGCGACCAGACGGAAGCCTCGGGCCGCCGCGACGCGTTC
>JBEKGV010000729.1:0-3232 GCA_050012615.1 Acetobacteraceae bacterium
TTTCTGTTCACCGCCGTCGGCATTCTGTCCGCTTACACTTTGCCCGCCATTCCCGGCAGGGACAGTTTCAAAGGCCCGGCCTACCACCCCGCACGCTGGCCGCACGCGCCGGTGGATTTCTCCGGTAGGCGCGTCGGCATCATCGGCACCGGAGCCACGGCGATCCAGGCAATCCCCGAGATCGCCAAACAGGCAAAGCACCTCACCGTCTTTCAACGCCGCCCAAACTGGGCTGCTCCCTTGCACAATTCCAAAATCAGCAAGCAGGAGATGGAACAGATCAAATCACGGTATGAGGAGATCTACGCCCATTGCGCCCAAACGCCGAGCTGGTTCATCCATCAGGCCGACCCTCGCAAGACCCTGGACGTTCCACCAGAGGAACGTGAGGCGTTCTGGGAGAAGCTGTACGCCGAGCCCGGCTTCGGCATCTGGATGGGCAATTTCCGCGATATCCTGGTCAACGAGAAAGCCAACGCCGCGATCAGCGAATTCATCGCGAAAAAGATTCGCCAGCGCGTGAAGGATCCGGCTGTGGCGGAGAAACTGGTTCCGAAAGATCACGGCTTCGGCTCCCGCCGCGTGCCGCTGGAGAGCGGGTATTTCGAAGCCTATAACCGTGACAACGTGACGTTGATCGATGTCATCAACGACGAGCCGATCGAATGCATCACGCCAATGGGCATCAAAACAAGCAAGCAGGAACACGCATTCGACATCCTGATCTACGCCACCGGCTTCGACGGCGTGACCGGCGCCTTCGACCGCATCGACATTCGAGGTGCCAACGGCATTCGGCTGAAGGACGCATGGGCCGAAAGCCCGCGCACGTTCCTCGGCATGCTGGCGGAAGGTTTTCCAAATATGCTGATGGTGCTCGGCCCGCACACCGCGCGCGGCAATATCCCGCAGGCCATCGAACACAGCGTGGACTTTCAGACCGGCTTGCTGCGGTTCATGCGACAGCACAACTACACACATGTGGAAACCCGGCCGGAGCAGGTCGATGAATGGACACAGACCGTGATCAAGGCGGCGGAACCGTTGCTCTCCTCAAAGGTCGACTCCTGGCAGACCGGCGTGAACCGTAACGTGGAGGGCAGGGCGGTGCGCCGCGTGTTGGGTTACAACGGCAACGGTGTGCATTTTCGCCGAAAGACCGACGAGGTCGCCAAAGGCGGCTACCAGGAATTCGTGTTTCGGTAGCGCGGCGCCGCTCCCGGTCTCGCCAAGGCGGTCCCGGCGACCCGTGATTGGCGACCCGTTTGACGAGGGCGGGCGGTTGTCCGCATCCTCCCGGCTTGCGCCGAGGTCGGCGGGGCGGCCACAAGACCAACACCATGCCGGGAGAAACTGTCCATCAGGATACGCCCCACCGGGCGATGATTACCGCGTGCGCGATTGGCGCCACGGTGCTGCAGTTGCTCGACCAGACCATCGCCAATGTGGCGCTGCCCTATATGCAGGGCAGTTTCTCCGCCAGCTACGACGAGATCGTCTGGGTCCTGACCTCCTACATCACAGCCTCGGCGATCATGACCGCGCCGGTCGGCTGGCTGGCGGAGCGCTTCGGCCGCAAGCCCCTCTATGTCGGCTGCATCCTGGGCTTTACCTTCACCTCGATGCTCTGCGGCGCGGCGCAGTCGATCGGCCAGATAGTGTTCTTTCGCGTGCTGCAGGGCGTGTTCGGCGCCGCTCTGGTGCCGTTGTCGCAGGCGACCTTGCTCGACATCTACCCATACGAGCGGCGCGGCTTCGCGATGGCGATCTGGGGTGTCGGCGTGATGCTCGGGCCGATCATGGGCCCGACCGTCGGCGGTTGGCTGACCGAAACGTATAGCTGGCGCTATGTGTTCTATATCAATCTGCCGTTTGGTTTGCTCGCTGCCGCGGGTCTGATGATTTTTCTGCCCGGTGGCGGCGGGAAGAGCCGCTTGCGGTTTGATTGGCTAGGCTTTGGAGTACTGGCCGTTGGCATCGGCGCGATGCAACTGATGCTGGACCGCGGTCAGGATCAGGACTGGTTCACCTCGCGCGAAATCATCATCGAGGCGGTGTTCGCGGGTCTGGGCTTGTATCTGTTCCTGGTCCACGTGACGTCCGCGCGCCAGCCTCTGATCCCCCCGGCGCTGTTCAAGGACATCAACTACGCATCCGGCGTGCTGCTGATGTTCATGGTTGGCATCTTCATGGTGTCCAGCCTCGCGCTGATGACGCCTTGGCTGCAGGTGCTGAGCAACTATCCGGTGGAGACCGCCGGACTGATCATGGCGCCGCGCGGATTTGGCAGCCTCGTGACCACCATGTTGGGCGGCCGTCTGCTGGACAAGGTGGACGCGCGGTTGCTCGTAGGGATTGGCCTGGTGTTGCTCAGTTACTCGTATTGGCTGATGACGGCCTGGACTCCCGACGTGTCGCAGCACGACATCATCTACACGATCATCGTTCAGGGTGCCGCGATGGGGCTGCTGTTTACCCCAATTCAGATGCTGGCCTTCACCACGCTGGCCCCTTCCTTGCGGACCCAGGGCGCGTCATTGTTCAGTCTGCTGCGCAACCTGGGTGCCGCGATCGGCGTTTCGGTGGCGACGGCGATGCTGGCGCGAAATTCGCAGGCATTGCATGAAATGATCGGCGCCTCGCTCACACCGTTCAATCGCGCTTTGCAGGCGGTTGGGCCGCCAGGGGGGCACGTGCATCAATGGCTCGACCCCGCGACGCGGCATGGCGCGATGTTGCTGGATCAGATGGTCAATCATCAGGCGCAGATCGTTGCCTATGCCGATGACTACGTGCTGTTGATCGCGACGACGATCCCGGCCTGGCTGCTGCTGTTGCTGATGCGCCTGCCGCGGAAAACGGTTGGTTCGGCGGCGGAATAAGCGTGCGGATGCCCGTGGAGAAGATCGATGCTTTCTCGCTTAGGGTCTGACGCGAAATAAAAGAATCGTAGTGCCCTTGAAAGCGCACCAGCCGGTGTTGGCGTTTGGAGTGAACCCCTGAACTGAGACACGGAAATAAGACACTGGATTGAACCCCACCCGTGAGACACGAAAATTAAGCACACCCCCAGATTCTGCCTCCACGGCCGCGGTCACCGCAAGCGTCAAACGCGGGCTGCCGACCTTTTGGTGGAAGATGCCGTGTTGGTGGAAATCAAGGCGGTCAGGGCTCTGGATACGAACCACGACGCGCAATGCCTGAATTATCTGCGTGCGGCCGGCCTTACCGT
>JBEKGV010000730.1:0-3231 GCA_050012615.1 Acetobacteraceae bacterium
ATCCTGGCGGCCGCCGCCGCCAGCCTCGCGGTTCCAGTTCTGGCGCAGACCGGCATAGCCCAGACGGGCACGTTGAAGCTTGGCGTGCTGACGCCGTTGACCGGGGCCGGCAGTTTCGACGGCCCTCGCATGCTGAAGGCGATGCAAGCCGTAGCTGATGAAATCAATGCCGCGGGCGGAGTTCTCGGCCGGCCTATCGAACTGGTGGTGGAGGACGACGAAACCAACCCGGAGGCGGCCGTGCGTGCCGCTCACAAACTCGTCGACGTCGATCGCGTCCCCGTGATCATGGGCACGTGGGCCTCCGCCGTGACCACCGCCGTCGCGCCGGTGTGCTGGGAGAGCAAAACCTTCCTCACCACCGTGTCCGGCGCAGACAGCATCACGCATTTGCCGCATAACGGTTATCTGATCCGCACTCAACCGAACAATTTCCTGCAGGCGACCGCCCATGCGAAGTTCATCATCCGGCATGGCTCGAAGCGCGTTTTCATGTTGTCGATCCAGGCGCCCTTCACTGAGTCTACTCAACGTTACCTGACCGAAACATTGACTCCGGCCGGCGTCGAGGTCGTTGGTAAGCTGATCTACGACAAGGACAAGACCAGCTACCGCTCGGAGGTCGATCAGGCACTCAAGGCGAAACCGGACCTGATGTATCTGAACGGCTATGCCCCAGACGTCGCGGTCGTGCTGCGCGATTTATTCCGGGCGGGATATGACGGCGATCGCTTCACGCAATCCTACGCGCTGACCGGGAAGTCGCTGGCCGAGCTGCCGAAGGAGGTGACCCAGGGCGTCATCACCGCGGCGCCTTCGGCCGACGTCGACTCACCCGCCTATGCCGCGGCCGCGAAACGTCTCGGCGAGGCCACGCCGGATACTTACGAATCGCAGGCGACCGACTGGATCAGCATCGTCGCGTTGACCATCGCTCGCGCCGGGGAGGCCAGCGGCACCGCATTGCGCGACACGGTGCGCAAGATCACCAACAGCAATGGCGAGAAAGTGTTCACCGCGGTGGAGGGGCTGGCTGCTTTGAAGCAGGGCAAAGAGATCAAATACGCCGGCGCCAGCGGACCCTGCGTGTTCACCGACATCGGCGATATCTCCGAATGCAAATTTCGCTTCAACCAGGCCGATAACGGCGCATTCAAATTGCTCGAGGTCGCCTGATTCCGAATGCCAACACCGTCATGCCCGGGCTCGACCCGGGCATCTGTTCCAGCAGAGTGCGGCGACGGATCACCGGGTCGGGTCCGCACATAACGGGAGCGGCATGACAAGCGCCATCGAGGTAGCCCAGTTGGTGCTGAATGGCATCATGGCGGGGGCGATATTGAGTGCGCCGGCGATTGGCTTCACCGCGATTTACGCTGTACTACGGTTTCCAAATTTCGCTGTGGCATCGCACATGACGGTCGGCGCCTTCGCTGGTTATGTCGCCAACGTCGATTTGCATTGGCCGCTGCTACCGTCGGCCATCGTGGCGTTCGCGATTGCCGGTCTCACCGGCGTGGTATCCGACATGGTGGCGTTGCGCTCGCTACGGTCCGTCGGCCTGATCGCCGCCACCATCGCCTCCGTCGCGTTGACGATCGCGCTTGAGAACCTGGTCCGTCTGGCATTCGGCAATAGCTTGCGCGACTACGACCTGCCGATCCAGCGCGACTGGCGGTTCATCGGCCTGCGCGTCGGACCTCAGCAATTGCAAGACCTCGCCATTTCCGCTGCCGCCGTTCTGGCGCTATTCGGTTTTCTGTCCTTCACCCGACTGGGCCGCGCGATGCGCGCTGTCGCCGACAACCCCGTGCTCGCCTCTATCCGAGGGATCGACACCCAACGCATCGGCCACCTCGTCAACTTCACCGCGATGGGCATGGCTGGTCTGGGCGGGATGCTTCTGGGCCTGGATACATCGATCGATCCGCTGACCGGCTTCCGAGCGATCCTCGCGATCTTCGCCGCCGCCGTGCTGGGTGGTCTGGGCAGTATCCCCGGCGCCGTACTGGGCGCGCTGGTAATCGGTGTGGCCGAGGAACTCTCGCAACTCGCACTGCCGCCCGATTACCGGACCGTGGTCGGTTTTCTCGCCATCCTGCTGGTGTTGAGTTTTAAACCCAGCGGCATTCTGGGCTTGAGGACCTGATGCTGACCTATCTCGTCACGATGTCGGTCACCGCCGGACTTTATGCGTTAATGGCGCTCGGAGTGAACCTGACCTGGGGGATGACCGGCATGGTCAATCTGGGATTGGCCGGGTTTTTTGCTGTCGGAGGCTACACCACCGCTCTGCTGACCAAATCCGGCGCCGCCATCCCGGTGGGTGTGCTCGCCGGCGGTGCCGTTGCCGCGGCGACCGGTGCGATCGTCGCGTTGGTCACGGCTCGTTTGCGCGCCGACTATCTGGCGATCGTTACGTTAGGTTTTTCGGAATCAATTCGTATCGCCGCCAGTAACGAAATCTGGCTGACCAACGGATCCGACGGCATCGCCGGCATTCCCGGCCCATGGCGCGGCACGATCTCGCCGTTGCAGTTCAATCTGCTGTTTCTGACGATCGTGGTACTGGTCCTGGTCGCCGTATTCGCACTGCTGCACCGTCTGGGCGTGGCTCCCTTCGGACGCGTGCTGCGAGCGATACGCGACGATGAGGACGTCGCCGCCGTCGCCGGCAAGCACGTATTGGTGTTCAAGGTGAAAGCCTTTGCCCTGGGAGCCGCGGTGCTTGGCGTAGCCGGCGCCCTGTACGCCCATGCCACATCGTTCATCGCGCCGGATATCTTCGCACCGCTGCTGACCTTGAACATCATCCTCGCGCTGGTCGCCGGCGGCGTCGGCAACAACGCCGGTGCCGTCCTCGGTGCGGTGCTGATCGTAGCGCTACTGGAGGGCACGCGTTTCGCGGCGCCTCTGTTAGGTTTTCTGTCGCCGGCTCAGATCGCCGCCGCACGCGAATTGTTGATCGCGGTGCTGCTGTTGGCGCTCCTGCGCGTGCTGCCCGGCGGCATCCTGCCAGAGCGCGCCGGAGGCACCGCGCGGCGATATACCAGTGTCCATAAGTCTTGACTCATGTCTTATCCGTTACCCGTCATGGCCGGGCTTGACCGGGACGATCCCCCGATCAAGTCGGGGGAGGGGGAAACGTGTTGGATGACCGTCCCGATAGGTCAATCAATTCGGCGAGCGATATTATCAGCGCCCCCGATACAGTACCATATTTTCTGGCTT
>JBEKGV010000731.1:0-3229 GCA_050012615.1 Acetobacteraceae bacterium
ATTTTGGCCCGGAGGCAGCGGTCGTCCGCGGCGTCGGGCTAATCCATTCATTGGCCGACATTCGCGATACGATGTTGAGTTCGACGAACGGCACGCCGGTCCTGATTCGGGACGTCGCGGCGGTCAGTGTCTCCAACCTCCCGCGGCTTGGCATCGCGGGTCAGGACGACAACGACGACATCGTCCAGGGCATCGTCCTGATGCGCCGGGGCGCCGAGAGCATGCCGACGATCAAACGAGTCGAGGCGTTGATCGAAAAGATCAACACGACGGGGATCCTGCCCCCCGGCGTGCATATCGAACGGATTTACGACCGTTCGGAGCTGATCAATCTGACAACGCACACCGTGCTCCATAACATGGTCGAGGGCATCATCCTCATTTTCCTCTTGCAATGGATTTTCCTGGGCAATCTGCGGACAGCGATCATCGTCTCAGTCACCATTCCGTTCGCGCTGGCCTTCGCGATTGGATTGATGCTGATCCGAGGTGAATCCGCCAATCTGCTGTCGGTCGGCGCCATCGACTTCGGCCTGGTCGTCGATGCGACGGTCATCATGGTGGAAAACATTTTCCGGAGACTGTCGCAGCCGCCCAGTCAAAGATTCATGCGCTCGGCGCTGATTCAGCGATCCGAGTCGCGGATGGAATTTCGCGGCAAATTCAGGGTGATCGCCAACGCGGCGACCGAGGTGAACAAGAGTATCTTTTTCTCCGCCGCCATCATCATCGCCGGCTTCGTGCCGCTGTTCACCATGAGCGGGATCGAGGGCCACATCTTCGGTCCGATGTCGAAGACCTACGCTTACGCGATCTGTGGCGGCTTGCTCGCCACCTTCACGATCACGCCCGCGCTGAGCGCCATGTTGCTCGACGACCAGATGCAGGAAAAAGACACCATCGTCGTGCGCGCCATGCATCGAGTCTATCAACCGGTGCTGGAATTCATGCTCGTCAATAAGGTGCTGACAATTGGCATGATCGTATTCTTGCTCATCGGCGCCGGCTTCGCGGTGCGCACGCTCGGCCTGGAGTTCCTGCCGAAATTGGAGGAAGGCAATTTCTGGATCCGCGCCACGATGCCAACCGCGATTTCGCTGGGTGAGGGCAACGTCTACGTCAACAAAATGCGCCGGATCATGCGCAGCTATCCCGAGGTCGTGACCGTCGTTTCGCAGAACGGGCGGCCCGATGACGGCACCGACGCCACCGGCTTCTTCAACGCCGAATTTTTCGTTCCACTGAAGCCGTTCGACACATGGCCGCCGGGCGTCGATAAAGACTCGCTGACCGACGAGATGATGGAGAAGCTTCAGGCTGAATTTCCCGGGGTGGATTTCAACTTCTCGCAATACATCGAGGATAATGTCGAGGAAGCGGCATCCGGCGTGAAGGGCGAGAACTCGGTCAAAATATATGGCAACGATCTGGAGGTTCTGGAGAAGACCGGCGAGAAGATAAAGGATGTGATGGCCACCGTGCCCGGCGTCACCGACCTCGCGTTGCTTGCGTCACTCGGCCAACCGACTGTGCGGATCGACGTGGACCGGGCGAAAGCCGCGCGCTACGGGTTGCAGACGGGCGACGTGAACGCGACCGTGACGGCGGCGATCGGCGGTCAGGCGGCCGGCAATCTTTACGAGGACGGCAGCGATCGCAATTTCCCGATGATCGTCCGGCTGGCGCCCGAATACCGCCAGAGCCTGGACTCCATCAGACATATCATGATCGGTGCACCGAACCCAGCCGGAGGTGTCGTGCAAATCCCGCTTACCGACGTCGCGAACGTGCATCTGACATCGGGTGCGGCATTCATTTATCGCGAGAACCAGGAACGCTACATTCCGGTCAAGTTCAGCGTGCGCGGCCGAGACCTTGGGACCACCGTTCTCGAAGCGCAGAAGAAAATCGCCGACGAGGTACTGCTGCCCGGCGGCTACCACCTGGAATGGGTGGGCGAGTTCGGCAATCTGCAGGAAGCGATCGGACGGCTCGCGGTCGTCGTTCCCCTGGCGATCGTGCTGATCTGCTTGCTGCTGTATATCAACTTCGGCTCGTTGACCGACATGCTGCTGGCCGCGAGCGTGATACCAATGGCATTGATCGGCGGCATCTTCACTTTGTATTTCACCGACACTCCGTTCAGCGTGTCGGCCGCGATCGGGTTCGTCGCCTTGTTTGGTATCTCGGCGATGGATGGGATCATTGTACTCACTTACTTCAATCAGGCGCTGGAGAGCGGGATGGAGCGCACCGCCGCCATCCTGCGGACCTGCCACGTGCAGTTCCGGCCGGTGATGATGACCTGCATCGTAGCCGCGGTCGGTCTGACACCCGCGGCACTGTCCAACGGCATCGGGTCGCAGGTTCAAAAGCCGCTGGCACTCGTGGTGGTGGGCGGGATCATTTTGGCGCCGGTATTGATCCTGATCGTTCTTCCGGTGCTGATCGACCTGTTCTCCAGGCGGGCCGTTGAAAGCCAGTCGGATACGCTGCACGAGTTGGCGGAGTAGGACCAAAACTCTGTGGCGGATGCTATCTCACCAACCGGCCGACGCCATCGATAACGTTGTCCCAGTCATCGACGTTGCGATCCACCGGCGCGATCATGAGATGCTCGACGCCAGCTTCGGCGAACGCCTCGACCTGGGCCTTCAACGTGCCAAAATCCATGCCGTTCCACTGCGCACGCATCGAGATCGTGAACGTCGCGTCCGGCCGAGCCTCGCGCAACCGCTTCACGATCGGGGCTACTTCCGCCGCCGAATGACCGGAGCCGTGCCAACCGTCGGCGATTCGGATCGTGCGTTGCAGGGCGGCCTCTGAACTGCCGCCCAACCAGAGCGGGATTGGGCTGACTGGCATTGGCGTCATGGTCATGCCTTCGATCACCGCCGGAATGTAGCGGCTTTTGAACGTGACCGGATCCTGCGTCCAAACCGCGCGCATCATCGCCAGGCCTTCATCCAGCCGTCGACCCCTTTCCGCGAAGGGCACTCCGAGCGCCGCGAACTCCGGCTTCAGCCAGCCGACGCCGGCGCCCAGTATCAACCGCCCCTCGGAGAGGTTGTGCAGCGTGGCCAATTCCTTCGCGAGCGGCAGCGGATGGCGCATCGGCAGTACCAGCACGCTGGTGCCAAGCCGCACGCGCCGCGTGACGGCCGCGACCCAGGTGAGGCTCAGAACCGGGTCATAGAATAGCGGTGAACGTGGAAACTGATCGCGCGGG
>JBEKGV010000732.1:0-3226 GCA_050012615.1 Acetobacteraceae bacterium
TTGCCGGCGCCGTTCGGGCCGATCAGGGCGTGGCGTGCACCCGGTTCGAGTCGGAAATGAATGTCGTTGGCGACCCTGAGGGCGCCAAAATGTTTCGATAAACCGATGGTTTCGAGAGCGAGGGTCATCGGCGGCGCAACCGGTCGACCAAACCCAGTATGCCGCCCCGGGCGAACATGACGGACAGGACGAGGATCAATCCGATCCAGAAGTTCCAGTAAAGCGGGTCGCTTTTCGCCAACTGGTCCTGTGCGATCATGTAAATGGCGGCACCGATGAAGGCGCCATAAATGCGGCCGACCCCACCGAAGACCAGCATGATCACGATCTCGCCGGAGGTTTCGAAGCTCAATACGCTCTGACCGACGAACTGAGTGGTCTGAGCGAGCAGTCCGCCCGCCAGTCCCGCCATCGCCGCGCCGATCGCGTAGGTGATCAACAGCCTTGTCGCGACCGGCGCGCCGATCGCGTGCATACGGGTCACGTTTTCCCGGATCCCGACCAGAGACTGACCGAACGATGAGGCCAGCAGCAGGCGCAGAAACAACCAGCCGCAGAACAAGACGATCAGGCAATAAAGATAGCCGGTGCGGCCGAACATGTCGAACCGGAACAGGCCGGCGATCGGGTCGATTTCGATGCCTTGCAGCCCATCGTTGCCGCCGGTGATAAAGCTCGCTTTGTTGGCGGCTTCGCCAAGCAATGTGGCGATGGCCAATGTCAGCATCAATTGCGTCAGGCCATGCGTGCGCAAGATGATGACTCCCGAGACCGCGCCAACCAGGGCGGCGGCGGCGGCGGCGGCCACCAGGCCGGACAGCGGCTCCTGCGACACGTGGATCGCATAGATGCCGGCGACGTAGGCGCCGGTGCCATAAAACGCCGCGTGGCCGAGAGTGATAATGCCAGCGAAACCAAGTACCAGATCGAGCGACAGCGCGAACAGAATCGCGATCAGGATCTGGCTCATGAACGGGAGCTGGTCGCTGAAGATGAAATAGGCGCCGAGAGCGATGATCCAAGGGATGGTCTCGATCAATCTGGGGCGATTCTGGCGCAGCGCGGCGGCGATTGGATCGGTCACGGATCAGGCTCGCCCGAACAGACCGGCGGGCCGCCACATCAGCAAGCCGATCATCGCGGTATAGATGAAGAAGGCGCCGAACTCCGGCACCAGGTATTTGCAGGCGGTATCGCCGATCCCGAGCAACAGCGCGGCCACGAATGGACCGCGGATCGAACCGAGGCCGCCGACCGCGACGACGATCAGGAAATAAACCAGATACTCGACCGCATAGCCGGGGTAGATCGCCAGGATGTCGGCGCCAAGGCCGCCGCCGAACGCGGCCAGGCCGGAGCCGAGCGAGAAGGTCAAAGTGAACAGCAGGCCCGTGTCGATGCCGATCGACTCCGCCATTCGCCGGTTGTCGACGGAGGCGCGCAGGCGAGCGCCGAAATTCGTCCGTTCGATGCCTAACCACAATAAGATGATCAGCACGAAACTGACGATAATCAGGAACGCGCGATACATCGGCACGGTGCGAAAGCCGAGAGAGAGCTGACCGCTGAGGATCGCCGGAGGATGCACGGGCAGCGGAGTTGGGCCAAACAGTCCGCGCACGGCGGCGCTCGCCATGAACACCAATCCGATGGTGAACAGCACTTGTTCCAGCTCGCCGGCGCCGTAAAGACGGGAATAAAGTGTTCGTTCCAGAACCGCGCTGATCAGCGCGACGGCGATGAAAGCGGCCAGCAGCGCCAGGCCGAACGGTACGTGATAAGTGTTCATCAAGGTCACGGTGATATAGCCGCCGATCATCGCGAACGCGCCATGCGCGAGGTTCACGAACCCCATCAGCCCCATGGTCAGCGACAATCCGACGGACACGATATAGAGCACCATAGCGAAGGCGAGGCCGTGAAACAGAATGCTGACGAAAGCCGGGAGGATCGCTTCCATCAGGACAGCGGTTTTTCACATCTGGCGATTGGTCCCGGGCGATTGGGGTCTCCGATGACCAAGCGGGATGCACCGGGAATCGCTGTTCCTTCCTTTGTCATTTCGCCTTGTTGAGCTCTTTCCATGGATCCTTGACCATCGGGATCGTCTCAATCTCGGTATTGCGGAGCTGACCGTCGACGCTATCGACGCGGCGTAGATATTCGTTCTGCACGATATCGCGTGTCTCCGGATCGATCATGATGGGCCCACGCGCGCTGTCATATTTCCAGCCTTTCAGCAGCTCGATCGTCCTGTCGGGGTCAATGCCGCCCTTTTGCTCGATCACGACATGGAAGATCGCGGCCATGCCATCGAAAGCGTCGAGCGCGTAAAAGGTCGGTACCTCCTTGGCTCCGTATTCGGACTGATACTCGGCGACGAAGGCCAAATTGGCCGGGCGTGTCGCGGCGGCGCTGTACTGCTGCATGGTGATCGTGCCGATCGCGGCTTCACCCATACCCGTCAATTCGTTGTCGGGCGTCAGGCCACCCGTTCCGAGCAGCTTTATGCCGTCTGAACGGAGGCCGAGGTCGCTGTATGCCTTGATTAGCGATGTTGCCTCTTTCGCCTCCGGAACGAAGGTGAACACGGCATCGGGCTTCACGTCTTTCGCACGTTGCAGGTAGGCTACGAAATCCGGCGTCGTGACAGGCATGCGGACAGCGCCCACGATCGTTCCGCCGCCCTCGGTGAACCCCTTCGCGAACGCGCTTTCATTGTCGATTCCTGGGCCGTAATCGGAGACAAGCGTATAGATTTTCTTCAGGCCGTTCTTCGCGGCCCAAACACCCAGCGGATAGGTGGTTTGCCAGGTGGAGAAGGAAAGGCGGACGATATAGGGCGACTTCGTGGTGATGTAAGCGGTCGATGCGTTCATGATGATGAGCGGTGTTTTGCTCTCGGTGGCCAGCGGCGCGGCGGCCAGGGCGTTCGGAGTCCAATAAAACCCGGTCAGAATCTGCACTTTATCGCGGGTGATCAATTCCTGGACGAGCCGCTTGGCGACTTCCGGATTTGGCCCCGTGTCGTCGCGCCGGACAAGTTCGATACTCACACCCGGAGGCAGGTCGCTCTCGTGGAGCTTCATATAAAGGCGAATGCCGCGCTCGATTTGCTCGCCGCCGGAGGCCAGGGGACCCGAGTAGGTGTTTATGACACCTATTTTCACCGTCTGCGCGGGCGACGGCACCGAAGCGGCTTCTACCGCGATGATCAAGGCGGGGA
>JBEKGV010000733.1:0-3219 GCA_050012615.1 Acetobacteraceae bacterium
CTTCAACAGCCCCGAAACCGGCGGCACGGTCGTCTCCACCGCCCTCGAGGAAATGGCGAAGGTGATTGGAGAACGATACGATCCGGATCTGTGGAACATCTATGCCGCCCAGGCTTCGGACGGCGATAATACGGCGAGCGACAACGACCGTACGGCCGGTTTATTGACACACGACATTCTGCCCCTCTGCCAATATTACGCCTATCTGGAAGTCGGCCGCGACGCGGAGCATTTCCCGCCGGGCTTCATCCGACGGGATAGCGACCTGTGGCAGACCTATACCGGACTGATCAAGAACGGCGCGCCGATGGCGATGCGCAAAGTCGGTCACCGGAGGGATATCTATCCGGTTTTCCGGGAATTGTTCGCGAAGAAAACTGGCGCGGAGGTTGACGCATGAGCATCAGCATCAAGTCCGATCGGCTGTTATTCGACAACGCCGACTGGGATTTCTCCACGATCCAACGCATCAACGACGCGGTCGAGGAAATCGCGATCAAGGAACTCGGCCTCAACGTTTATCCGAATCAGATCGAGGTCATCAGCACCGAGCAGATGCTGGATGCCTATTCTTCCATCGGCATGCCATTGTTTTACAAACACTGGTCGTTCGGCAAGCAGTTCGCTCGGAATGAGGCGCTGTACCGGGCCGGGATGCAGGGCCTCGCCTATGAAATCGTCATAAATTCAAATCCTGTCATCAGCTATATCATGGAGGAAAATACCGCCACGATGCAGACGCTGGTGATCGCGCACGCGGCGTTTGGCCACAACCATTTTTTCAAGAACAATTACGTCTTCAAACAGTGGACCGACGCGGACGGCATCCTTGACTACCTGGAATTCGCCCGCGATTACGTGATGAAATGCGAGGATCAATACGGCGCTTCCGAGGTCGAACGCCTGCTCGACGCCGCCCATGCGCTCATGAGCCACGGCATTCACAAATACCCTCGCCGTCGCACCACCGACCTGCGCACGGAAGAAAAGCGCGAGCGGGAGCGGCGGGAACACGATGAGCGGGTGTTCAACGATCTCTGGCGCACGGTGCCCGGGAATGACAGCCTCCGTCACGATCCCAGCGCGCTGGAACGCCGGCGCGCGCTGCTGGAGTTGCCGCAGGAGAATATCCTCTACTTCCTCGAGAAGACGGCACCCAGATTGCAGGCGTGGCAACGGGAGTTGCTGCGCATCGTAAGAATCATCGCTCAATACTTCTATCCGCAGACTCAAACCAAGGTCATGAACGAGGGGTGCGCCACCTACACGCACTACCAGATCATGAACCGGCTGCATGAGAAGGGTCAGATCAGCGACGGCTCGCTGATGGAATTTCTTCGCTCGCACACCAACGTCGTATTCCAGCCGGAGTTCGACGATCCGCGCTATTCCGGGTTCAATCCTTATGCGCTCGGGTTCGCGATGATGAAGGACATCGAGCGAATCTGCAACGAACCCACCGAGGAAGACCGGGAATGGTTTGGCGCGATCGCCGGATGCCGCGACCACATGAACGTGCTGCGCGACGTTTGGGCCAATTACCGCGATGAGAGCTTCATCCTGCAGTATTTGAGCCCTCGGCTGACGCGGCATTTCGGATTGTTTCATGTGACCGATGACGCGGAGGATCCGCATCTGAAGGTCGAAGCGATCCATGACGAGCGTGGCTATCGTGCGATCAAGCGGGCGCTGGCACGTCATTACGACCCCGCGTATTTCACGCCGGATATCCAGGTAGTGGACGTCAATCTCGCCGGGGATCGGAAACTGATCGTTCAGCATCGGGCGACGAACCGGATCCTGCTCGAGGAGAAAGACGCGCGCATGGTGCTGCAGCATATCGCGGATCTTTGGGGTTACGATGTCGTGATGACCGAGGTGGACCCGGCGACCGAGGCGGTGCTGAAGGATCATAAGGCACAGGCGCGGCCGGGGATTGTGCCGCTGGAGACCGCGTAGGCGGGTTACGTTCGCTCCGTGGCAGTGGGTCGCCAGGTCCATAAATTCACGCCACCGCCGTGCGGCGATTGATGCTCGGGTCAAGCCCGAGCATGCCGCGGCTCGCGGGCACGACCTCGTCAAGCGCCCGATATGCCGTGTACCAGGCATGACGTTTCGGCGGGCCGTTATTTCTGTAGAACTTCGGGATTTGTGACGCGGACGGGGGCGCCGTTCATGAAAGCGAGCGCGTTCTCGATCATTTGCGGATAGAAACCTTCCCAGGTCTCTTTCACGCCATAGCCTAAATGCGGCACCAGCACGGTGTTCGACGAATGGCGGAGCGGATGGTCCGGCGGCAATGGCTCTTTGTCGTAAACGTCGAGTGCGGCGACGATTCGCCCCGATTGTAAAGCAGCCAGCATCGCGGCTTCATCGATCAGCGGTCCGCGGGACGTGTTGATCAGAATCGCACCGTGCTTCATCAGCGCGATGTCCTCGGCGCCGACCAGCCCGCGGCTGCGCGGCGACAATACCATATGAACCGAAATCGCATCGGACTGGCGCATCAACTCGTCCTTCGACACCAGAGTGGCGCCGATTTCCTTGCATCGTTCCGCGGTCAGATTTTGGCTCCACGCGATGACATTCATGCGAAGCGCGAGACAATACTTCGCCATATAACCGCCCAGTCGACCCAGGCCGATGATGCCCATGGTTTTTCCGGCGAGACCGATGCCCACAGGCACGTCCATCTGGAACCGGCCGTGCCGCATGTTGTCGTCGGCCTTGGGAATGCCACGCGCCGCCGCGATCAAAAGGCCCAACGCCAGTTCCGCCGTTGCCGAATCGGTATAGCCGCCGCCTTGCGTATTGCACACGACAATGCCTCGAGCCGTGCAGGCCGGCGTATCGAGCGAGGCATTCCGCGCTCCGGTCATCCCCATCATCCGCAACTTCGGCAGGCGATTGATCAACGACCCCGGTAATGGCGTGCGCTCCCGCATCGACAGTACAATATCGAAGTCGGCGAGTTGTGCCGCTGCGTCGTCCTCGTCGCGGAAGGCGTCGGCGAAAATCGTGACATCGGCACGAGACTCCAGGTCGGACCAGTCGGCGCTTTGGCGCGCGACCCCCTGCCAGTCGTCCAGAACCGCGACTTTGCTTTTGTTGCCGCTCATGCGTCCCTCCTCGTACAGACCGCACCGTGGCGCGGGGCGTGCGGCGTGGCAAGAGGCGGCACATTTGCCTGAAGCGGGGCAGGAACTCAGGGCTCTGCCC
>JBEKGV010000734.1:0-3217 GCA_050012615.1 Acetobacteraceae bacterium
GATTCGTCGAAGTGCGCTGGAACTCCCGGGTTTCTTGCCTCCCTCTATCTCCGCCAGGTAGCTCACAGCCATCTCCGCCGCTTCAGCCAGAGTTCGCTGCTTTAGCCCGCGCTTTTCTCGCCAAAGGCGGACCGGATTTTCGCCATCCAACAATCGCCGCGCCTCATCCGCGACCAGATAGTTGCGTCGCGCTGTCTCCCAACCGACCCTGTCCTCGTACGCTCGATGAGCGTCAACCGCTGCCAGGTCCGCAGCGTCTTCTGCTTTACGCAACAGGGCTTCGAAATCGACGCGTTTCAAGGTGACAGTCTCTTTCGTCTGTGTCAGGGGCTTGATAGCGGTCATCGGTAAACATCCCTTCGATTACCGACGCGATCAAGTATTACGTCGGTTCCACGCATCCTGTACACGGCGCGCCAGTCACCCTTCCGCAACCGCCACACTCCAGGTTGACCGACCAGTTCCGTAATGAACGAAAATCGCCTGGCCGGTTCGGCCGCCACCATTTCCAACGCCTGGAGCAACCGCTCCCGATCCCGGCGTGGAACCGCCGCGAGCTGCCGCAGTAAATCCGGCGGAATGATTACTGCCATGGCCAGATCAATTCTTCTCTTTCAGCGAATATTTGTCAACCAGTCATTCGCTGATAGCGAAATTAGAGTGGTAGCGTCACATCCCCAACGCCCAACAGCGTCAGTGTGCGCGCCAGTACCTCCGCCTCATCGTACCGCTCCAGCGCCCGCGCACGACCCGCGGCGCCCATGGCCTCGCGGGTCGCCGGACTATCGACCAGGCGGCGCAAGGCGTTGGCCAGCGGAATGATTGTCGCGGGAGGTACCAGCAGTCCGGTGGCCTCCGGCGCCACCTGCTCGCGCGGGCCGCGGATGTTGGTGGCGACGACCGGCAGGCCCGTCAGCATCGCCTCGATCACCGACATCGGCAGCCCCTCGAAATGACTGGGAAGCACGAAGATATCCGCCGCCGCCAATACAGCGGCGACATCGGTGCGGTAGCCCAACAGCCGCAGCCGGGAGCCCAGGCCGGCATCGCGCAGCAGGACCACCATGTCGCCGCCGCGGTCCGAGTCGAGTCGCTCGCCAACGACCCACAACTCGGCTCCCGGCACCTCGCGCATCGCAGCGGCCAGTTCCGGGTAGCCCTTGTGACGCACCAACCGGGATACGGCCACCACGACCACGCGGTCTTCCGGCACACCGAGTTCGTCTCGGATCCGCGAGCGGGCCGCGGGATCGGGATGAAACACCGCCGGATCGCGCCCGTTGCGCACCGAGACGGCGTCGCGGCTGATCCAAAGCCGTCGCGCATCGCACGCTTCTTCGTCGGACACCGTCAGGAACACGGTCGTGACGCGTGCCGCGATCCACTCCATCGCGAACCCGATCATTCGACGCGCCGGATTGCCCGGGTAGTTGAACCAGAAACCGTGGCAGGTGCAGGCTATGCGCGGCACGCCCGCCCACCATGCGGCCATGCGGGCCAGGAAGCCGCTGATCGGCATATGCGCGTGAACGAGGTCAGGTTTTTCCTGCCGGAACAGACGTACCAGAGCCAGAAAAGCGCGCCAATGGGCCAATGGCGACGGCCGCCGCTCGAACGGGATCGCGACGATGCGGAAGCCTTCCGTGCGCGGCGTTTCCAGGAAGCGGCCCTCGGCGCAGGCACCGATCACCTCGTGACCGCGGGCTCGCATCTCACGCATCAGCGGCAGCAGGAATTGCCGCAGCGAAAAATCGACGTTGGTGATCTCGATGATCTTCATGGCGCGGCCCGGCTTATACCAGGTGCCACGCGAGCCGCCATTCAGGCTGCCGGTCAGCCGGTAGGTTCACCCCGCGCGTTATCTATGTAAAGGAACCATCACACTTCGGCTTGGCGCGAGGTTGCTATTTGGACCTCCCGCCGAGAGATGGCGCCGACAGAGGGGAGCCGGGATGGGATTTGTTCGCCGTGCATCGACGCTCGCGATAGCGGGAATGCTGGTTGGGCCAAAGCCCGGCCTGGCAAGTGCTCCTCTCGTGACCGCGCAGCCGAGGCCGGGACCAACCGTCGCGCTCTATTTGACGAATTTGGCGAATGAGGCAGCGGTCCCGCGCGACGAGATCATCCGTCGATTGCGGCAAAAGGTGAAATATGTCTTCGTCATTTTCAACGAAAACCATTCGTTCGATAACGAGTTTGGCACGTTTCCGGGAGCCAATGGGCTGTTCTCCGACGGGCACTCACCTCGCGACGCCGCGCACACACCCGGCTTCACGCAAACTTACCGGGACGCCGGCGGCCAGACCGTCACCGTCACTCCGTTCCGTATTGGGCCCAATGAAAACGCGAGCTTTGTGGACAGCGTCGACCACAGTCACATCGGGCTCGCCCGCAAGCTGCATGTCGTTGACGGCAAAGCGACGATGGACGGGTTCGCCGCCGAGGAATACGCCCGCTTCGCCTCGAAGGGAGGGGCGGCGGGTCAGGCGATGGGAACGCAGTTCGCCCGGCTCGTCATGAGCCACATCGACTGCGCGACGATCCCTCTGATGTGGAATTATGCGAGCCGCTTCGTGCTGTTCGATAACATCTTCGCCACCGAGGACACGCCGTCGGCGCCGAACGCGATCGCGATAATCGCTGGTCAGGCCGGTGAGACTCAATGGGTTAAACATGGCTCCGTCCCTCAGGCGGCACAGGCCGGCGATCACAGCGGCCAGTTGCGGCCGCCGCCGTTGGTTACCAACGCGCAACCGTTCTACGGCTCGCAATACGACACCACGCAGACGGACCGCCAGCCAGCCGGGGGGCCGCGCGAAAACCACGGTGACAACAATATCGCCGCGAACATGACTTTCGCGACCTTGCCGCTGACAATGACCGGCGGAAACGTCGAGACCGCGATGCGCCAGGACCACGCGCCCGACACCGACCTGCCGGATATCGCCCAGGACATCCCGTTCATCGCGTCCAAGGGCGGGCGGCCGGTGATGTGGCGATGGTATCAGGAGGGCTATGATCACGAACCCTATGATACTGGCACGGCCGCATCGCACGCCGGGTATGTCAGCCACCATGAGGGCCCGCGGTATTTTGGCTACCTCGCCAACAACCCGGCTTACCGCGGCACCCTGCGCGGCATGGGCGATTTCTTCGAGGATATGAAAAAGGGCGACATTCCAGCCGATGGCGGCGTGTTCTACATCCGCGGTGGTTT
>JBEKGV010000735.1:0-3211 GCA_050012615.1 Acetobacteraceae bacterium
TTTCCCGGAACCTGGACTGAAATCGACTCTCGTACATGCCGCGCCAAATCGGCCTGATGCCCCTTGGCCGGCGCGGAGAGTTACTGACGGCGTAAATAGTATGGGCCTGGCGTCCCTGGCCCCTGTGCCATCCGCTGTTGCATGACCCACGCATAACGCTGCAAATCCGTCGGCTGCTTATCGGCGTCCTGAGCGAGGTTATAGGATACCTTGTCGAAGGGCGGGCGTGTTTCACAGGCCGCAAGCCCGAGTAGAGTGGCCAGTATCACAACGGTTCGCATCAGATCGATCTCTCCCCTGGCTTCGCGGATCACGTCCCTGGCGGTCATCGCCGGCCTTCACCTGGCCGAGAGACGGTTACGATCGGCTTACGGGACTGGTCGCCGGGAGCGGCGGCCTACGCTCAGTCGGCTTTCGGCCTGCCGGAACTACCGCCGATCAGATGGCCGAGGGGGGTCAGAACCACGATGTGATCGCATACGATTTTCGTGACCGCCAGTAGCGGCGTCGACAACAGCGCTCCCGGGATGCCCCACAGCCAGTTCCAGAACACCAGGGATGAAATCACCATGACCGGGTTGAGTGTGAATCGCCGGGCGAGCAGCATCGGTGTGATCGTCTCGCCCTCCAGGATGTGGATTCCGAGATATATTGCCGCCGGAACGAAGGCTTGCCAAATTGAAGGGAAGGTAAAGATTCCGACGAAGAAAAATATCACGATACCGGTGAACGGGCCGATGATCGGAATGTAATTGAGGAGGAAGGCAAGCGTTCCAAACAGGAGCGGGTCCGACATCCCCAGCAGCCATACGGCCACGCCGTTCAGGAACCCCACCAGCGCATTCATCATCGAAATCGTCAGAAGGTAGCGCGAGATGTTATCCTCGATCTCGGTTACCACAGCGACGACGCGGCGCTTTTCGTCGAAACGCGGAAGGATCTCCACGAGCCGGCGCAGCAGGCTGTCGCTCGAGGCCAGGAAAAAGAACAGCAGCAGTATCACCGTGAAGCCCTGACCGAGAAACGCGCGCCCGCCCTGGAGGACCGTCGATCCGATGCCAAGGATGCGACCGCCGACATCCGAAGACTGCTTCACCGTCATGCCCGGAGGCTCTGAGGATTGCTGGCCGTCGTCCGACATGAGATTTTGCAACTGCTGCACGCCGTGCTCCATCAGCTGGATTGGCTTCTGCAGAAAGCGAAGCTTGTCGATCAGTGCGGGAAGCGACTGCGGCGCTTTGGCGACCCAGTCGGAGGCGGGAACCGATATCGCGTAACCCAGCGCCCCCACGACGCTGAAAAAAGCGATAATCAGCAATAGTGCCGCGACCATCCGCGGGATATGGAGGCGGCGGTGCATCAGGCGCATCGCCGGACCAAGCACCAACGTGAGAACCAGCGCCAGCACGAATGAGAGTATGATCTGTGCCGCGAAGAAAAGGGTATAGAAGACCGCCAGGAACGTCAGTATAATCAGGCAACTTTGCACGATGTTCGTTGAGGAGTGCGCCAGCACCTCGCGCGCCTCGCGCAGTTCGGCGTGCTCGTCATCCTCGGAGAGTGCTGGATCCTGGTCCATGACTGGTCCCTTCCATGGCATGCCATGCCGAGTAGGTCTCCAGCTCGAGGATGGCAACGGGCGGCCGCGCCGGGAAACGATCACGCCAAGGTCTTATTGCCCACTCCGCGCGAACATTTCTGCTTTTTTTCGTGCCCGAAACCTGGGCGTCCGGAGCGCATGCCGCGCGTCATTTCGTCATCCGGCGCCCGAGTGCCGACCGCGGCACCGCCCGGGTCAGAACGCGCGCCTGAGGCTGGATCATCGCCAATTGTGAATCACGCTCCCAGACGCACGCCACTTAAAGCATGACTGCTTCAACATGAAGCAATCATGCTCAAGGTCAGCCTCCATGCACATCTTTGGTCAGAAGGGCAGGAAGGTTTACGTCCGCTCGCCCAGAGATGATTTTTTCCTCCTCACCGGCCGGTTCGGCGCGTAGCCAGTGATCAAGGGCCTTCCCCTGTGGTCGTCCCTCGCTCTCCCAAAGGAAGTACGCCGCTTCGCGGGTGGCATGGTCGTCTTCATCCGCTCGAGCCATATCGGATGCTCCGGGCCGGGGTTTTCCCATCTAATACCGTTATCCACACGGTTTTCCACAGAATTTGGACAATCCGGCGGAACTTTTTCCGGACACGTGTTGAGAGGTTGGCTTTTCTGGCCGATCCCATGCATCGCGACCCAAAGAAGCCGCGTTGGAGCCTGGCGGGATTCGCCCGCCAATTTCGCGCGATCGCGAGCCTGCACCCACACTTGGGTGGCCTCGGGTGAGCCCACCAAATACGCCGGTTCATCCCCGTGCCCAACGTCAAGGCAATGCCGGTCGCCGCGGCGAGCCTGATCGCCGTCATTTTGGGAGCGATATCAAATCATCCGCCGGAAAGTTTACCGGTTCCAGCCGGCGGCCGAGGCTGTCAATCGAGCCAGGGGCACCCCCGGGGGCACACAAGCGGGCTCAAAGAACCGCCGGGACAAATTCCGGCGGTTCCAACGTCCATGTTCAGCTCTTGTAATAATTGAAGCCAGGATCGGATTTCAGCGACTCCTTTGTCGCGCCCTTCAGAACCACGCGATTATCGCTGTCGCGTTGCGTGTTGCCGAATGTCAGGTTCGCGTAAGGAACCTCAACGTATTTCGAACCCATGCCGAGGAAGCCGCCCACGGAGAGAATGGCATTGATATGCCCCTCTTTGTCGATCACGAGATCGTCGATGGAACCGACCTTCTCGTCATGGTCATTGTAGACCGATGAACCAACGACTTTGCTCGTACGAGCCTCGCCATTCTGGGTCATCACCGGATTGCGGTCGTTCGGCGCGGTGTTGGCGGTGTTGCCGGTATAGCCCGTGGCCGGGGCCGTACCCGTCGCATGGTTGGCGCTCTGGGCCATCGCGGGCCCCATCGCGAGGGCGGCGGCCAGCCCGAACGCACCGAGTGTTAAGCTGTTCTTCAACGGTATTTCCTCCTGCTGTTAGCAGTCGCCGGCGGATGCCGACGATCCCGTAACGTCGCGGGGATTAAACGTCCTCGCGCGTTGCCGGTTCCAACCGCTATCCTGGAAGGCGATCGATAAATAAGGCAGTTAAAATGTTCGAGAGGACGCCGCGGTGATCGACTTGTCATCCAAGGTCCAGGAGGGTCCACGGGAAACGC
>JBEKGV010000736.1:0-3204 GCA_050012615.1 Acetobacteraceae bacterium
GTGATCGTCGCCGACGTCTACCCGGCCGGCGAGGCGCCGATCAAAGGCATCGACCGCGATGCTCTGGTCGATGGATTGCGTGCGCGCGGCCATCGCAGCGTGGTTCCGCTGCCCGCGCCCGCCCGTCTCGCCGAGATGGTGCATGCCATCGCCAAACAGGGTGACTTCGTCGTTTGTCTCGGTGCCGGATCGATCACCCAGTGGGCCGCCACGCTGCCCGCCGAACTCACCACGTTGCAGGCGAACTCTCGCCGCGGAGGTGCCGCATGATGGCCGGCTCGCTCGAACCCCTGGAGGAGGAGACGCTGCCGCCGATCCGCGGCCGCGTTCAGGCCAATGCGCCGCTGGCGCCGTTCACCTGGTTCCGCGTTGGCGGGCCGGCGGAGTTCCTCGTCCGGCCCGCTGATTCGGCGGACCTCGCGAGTTTGCTGCGAGATCTGCCGTCGACCACGCCGGTGCAGGTACTCGGCGCCGCGTCGAATTTGTTGATCCGCGATGGTGGCCTGCCGGGCGTGACCATCCGTCTGGCCCGCGGCTTCTCGCTGATTACTCCGGAAGCGGACGGTGTCATCGCCGGCGCGGCCGCACTGGACCTCACCGTGGCCGAGACCGCCGCGGCCGCCGGTTTGACCGGGCTCGAATTCCTGTCCGGCATTCCTGGCACCATCGGTGGTGCGGTCGCCATGAACGCCGGCGCCTACGGCGGCGAAATGTCTCACGTCCTCTCCTGGGCGGAGTGCGTGACGCGGGACGGCGAGAAGCGGCGGCTGTCATCGACCGATCTGGCGTTCGGCTACCGCCACGCGAACGTGCCGCCGGGCAGCGTGATCACCCGGGTTCGGCTCGCTGCCAAACCTGGTGCGACCCCGGTGATCGCCGCGAAAATGGCGGAGATCCGTATAGCGCGCGAGGAGGCGCAACCGATCCGCGCCCGCACCGGCGGGTCCACGTTCCGCAATCCGTACGGGATGAAGGCCTGGGAGTTGATCGACGCCGCCGGGTGCCGGAGCCTGGCGGTGGGTGGCGCGGCGGTGTCCGAGAAACACTGCAACTTCCTCATCAACACCGGCACGGCCACCGCCGCCGACATCGAGGCGCTCGGCGAAGAAATCCGCCACCGCGTGAAAGCCGCGACCGGCGTGACGCTGGCATGGGAAATCCGCCGGATCGGAGTACCACTGGTGCACGCGGAGCAAGCGGTATGACCTGGTTAGCGCCTGTCATTCACCAGCCCACACCCGTCATCCCCCGGCCCACACCACCCGTCATCCCCCGGCCCACACCACCCGTCATCCCCCGGCCCACACCACCCGTCATCCCCCGGCTAGTCCGGGGGACCTATCGCGGCACCATGCTGGTGGAGGTGGCCCGGACGAGCCGGGCCATGACGAAGAAGAGGGGATTCGGGGCCCCTGCCACACCATCACCCGCGGAGGTGCCGGTATGACCCGCGTCGCTGTCCTGCACGGCGGGATCTCCAACGAACGCGAGGTCAGCCTCTCCACCGGCAAACAGGTGGCGGCCGCGTTGCGCGAGGCGGGCTATGACGTGGGCCTGATCGACGTCACCGACGACCTGCCGTCGCTTCTCCACGCCCTGACCCCTAAACCCGACGCCGTGTTCAACGCGTTGCATGGCCGTTTTGGCGAGGACGGCGCGATCCAGGGCGTGCTCGACTGGTTGGGCATTCCCTATACGCACTCGGGTGTCCGCGCTTCGGCGATGGCGATGCACAAGGAAGCCGCGAAAGCGATGTTCGTCGCCGCCGGATTGCCCGTCGCCAAAAGCGCGGTCGTTCCGGTCGACGATCTGTTCGCCGCCGATCCGATGCCGTTGCCCTACGTGATCAAACCGATCAGCGAAGGGTCTTCCGTCGGCGTCGAAATCATCCGCCAGGGCGACAATCGCCGCGCCGCGGTGGCTCAGGCATGGCGATTCGGCCACACCGCGATGGTCGAGGAGTTCATTCCGGGACGCGAACTGACGGTCAGCGTCATGGGTGAGCGCGCTCTCGCGGTGACCGACATCATCGCCGACGCCGGCACGTTTTACGACTACGAATCGAAATACGCCGACGGCGGTTCGCATCACATTGTTCCGGCCATGGTCCACCCGGACATTTACGCGCGTGCGATGGATGTCGCGCTGCGGGCGCACCGGGTGATCGGATGCCGCGGCGCGACCCGCTGCGATTTCCGCTATGACGACACGCAAGGCGAGCCGGGACGCCTGGTGCTGCTGGAAATCAACACCCAGCCAGGGCTGACTCCGACGTCGCTGCTGCCGGAACAAGCCGCCCATATCGGCATCAGCTTCCCGCGGTTGTGCGCCTGGATGGTGGAACACGCGACATGCCGGGAGTGACCTGATCATGGCCTTCCGCTCGCGCGGGTCCGTCAACGACCGTCCGTCACGATGGAGACTGATGCTGCGCCGCCAGCGCTGGCTCGCGCACCCGTTTCGGTGGGGCTGCGTGCTTCTGGTGATCTTCGCCGGCGGTGTGATTTTGTTACGCAGCACGCACTCCGGCGACGGTGTCGCTTCGCTACGGGAGCGGATCGGCACGCTGACCGCGATCGCCGGCATGCGGGTCAAGGACATCGTCATCGAGGGCCGTGCCAACACCCCGGAGCCGATCCTGCGAGCCGCTCTGGGCGTCAGCAAAGGCGATCCGATCGTCGGGTTCTCGCTGGATCAGGCGCGAATGCGCATCGAAAAACTGACCTGGGTCGCGCACGCCACGGTGGAGCGCCGCCTGCCCGGCACGATCGTCGTCGTGCTGTGGGAACGCCGGCCCTATGCCATCTGGCAAAATCAAGGGCGATACGTGCTGGTCGATCGTGAGGGTCAACTGGTGACCGATGAAGAGGTCGCGAAATTCCGCGAACTGCCTCTGATCGTCGGGCCCGGTGCGCCCGAAGCCGCGAGCGTGCTGTTGGATGCGCTGACCGAACGTCCGTCCATTCAGACCCGTGTCGTTGCCGCCATGCGCATCAGCGAGCGGCGGTGGAATCTGCGCATGAAGAACGGCACCGACATTTTGTTGCCGGAAGGACATGAGGTCGCGGCGCTCGATCGGCTGTTGGTGCTTGAACAGGACATCGCGCTGCTTGATCGGCCGTTGCAGGCGATCGACATGCGTCTGGGAGATCGCCTCGTGCTGCGGCCCCAACCAGGGCAATCAGCCCCTCCGCAAGCAACTCC
>JBEKGV010000737.1:0-5231 GCA_050012615.1 Acetobacteraceae bacterium
CATTGCCGAACCGTCGGTCGAGACGAGCCTCGTCTGCACGATGACCCGGCCATCTCCGACCATGCGGACGGTGGGTGAAAGCTGAAAAGTCTGGCCGGAGTAGCTGTTGAAATTCGCTGCATAGCTGGCCACGGTGTAGCGGAGGAATGTCGCCCGCAACGGTGCCTTTTGATCTTCCGGCAGTTCGGGCCAACCCAGGCCGACCGAAACCGCCAGGACGGCGTCCAGGTCGAAGGTCTGCTCGATGACCGGCGTCAAAGCGGCAAACCGTTGCGCGAACGTTTCGGTGCGCCCACTTTGCATCGCGGCGAGCAACGCTTCGTCAAGGCGCCGTATCGGAGCAGTAGGTTCCGTTGGCACGGCATTCTGCGCGCGAACCGGTAGCCACGGGACAGTGACGACGGAAGCAGCGATCGCAAGACGGACCAGCGCGCGGCGTCCGATCGCGGAATTTTCATGCCCCATCATTTCTCTCCTTGGCAAAGAGTCCGATGCTCAGAGCAGACGGCATCTGGTAGTCGGATGTCAGGTTTCTTTCTCTCGCACTGGCGGAGGGCGGAACCATCCACGTCACTTTGGGTGTCAGACACTGACCGGAGGCGACAACCTGCAGTGCCGCGGACACATTTCCAGGCCGCGACCGAGTGCCGCTTTCGTCCGCGTCCTTTGCCAGACGCGCGAAGTAACTGCGTAGCCTGGGCACCGCGAAGTCCACGAATGCACGGGCTTTCGGCATCGATAGACGCCCGGTTGGCAGCAGCAGGTGCACAGGGACAGGGGCCTCCTCGTCGCGCGGGAGCACTATTTCAAGATCTCCTTTGCGTACGTGCTCGGCGATCTGACACGAAAACACGCGTGTTATGCCACACCCTTCGACGGCCGAAGCGACCGCGCCCCGAACGCTGTTGACCACCAGGCGGGGTGTGAAATGAACCGTTCGCGGCACGCACGAGCCTGGCAAAGGTGGAAAGCTCCAGGTGTCGAGACCAAAATGGGTCATTGCGATGATCTGGTGTTTGACCAGATCACCCGGCTGCTCGATGCGCGGATGCCGCGACAGATAACCGGGTGCGGCCGCCACCACGCGACGAACTTCACCGACGCGGATCGCGACAGATGTCGAATCAGGCAGATGGGCTATGCGGAGCGCGATGTCGATGCCCTCATCGATCAGATTCGCGGTTCTATCGACGAGATAAAGCCGCGCGGACACCGCCGGGTACGCGTCCATGAAGGAGTCGAGGATCGGCCGCAGCACCGCTTCTCCAGGAACCTCCGGAGCGGTCAGCGTGAGTGTGCCACGCGGCGCCGAACACTCACCCGCGGCCATCACGGCGGCCTCTTCCAAATCGGTCAACACCCGCCGGCAGGCGGCCGCGTACTGCTCGCCCACACCGCTCGCTTTGATCGACCTCGTCGTTCGATGCAGCAGCTCGGCACCGACGCACGCCTCAAGGAACGCGACGGCGCGGCTTACCGCGGCGGGCGAACGACTGAGTTTGCGACCGGCGCCCGCCAGACTACCCTCGTCGAGCGCGGTGACGAACACTTTCATTGCATCGATCCGGTCCACGATTTTTCCTCGACGTGATCTGGTGAGCCAAAACGGACAAAGCTTCGACGTGTGCCCACCGGTCGATAGTCATTCGATCCGGTGGACCGGGGGGCTCATGACGATTCTTCCCTGAGGCGTGCTCAAGAGGCGCGGTCACATCGACTCTGGCGATGACGCTGTCGGGTGTCTTTTGAGTCCGCACCGTGGTTTTTCAAATCTACCGATTGTCTCCACCGCGGAAGCGGTGAACATGCGTGGGCGTCGAAGTGACCTCGCCTCTGAAGACGCGCCGCGGTCACCCCCTGTCATGGATTCCGGTCCGCCGCGAGTCACTCCTTGCGCGTCAAACAATTGTGGAACTCGGCTGGCGACACAACTGGATATGCCAACGAGAGGACTGTCAGGTCCCTATCACCACTGACAAGGAGGTCCGCGTGGCGTAGCCAAAGCAGGCGACGGCCAAACACGAGCGTCGAAACAACAACGTTGGTGTCGAATACCGCCCTCGTGCTCAAGAACCCACCGCAGACGGCTCCGAGGTGGCGTTACCGCGACTGCCGTCTGGCCCATGCGACGGCATCGGTGACGTCCTGATCAGTGATGCCCAGTTCGGCCAACTTGCGACGCACGGCATCGGCCGATCCAACTCGCGTGGGTGTCAAAATTATGCGTCCTTCGTCGACCTGGACGTCAAAATGAGTCGGCGCTCCCGAGACACCCAGGGCGTCCAATGCGCGTTTGGGCAGGGTAAGTTGGTTCTTGGCTGTCAGTTTGGCGAGCATAGTCTGAAAGTAAGGATGTAAGGCGTGACCGGCAAGACGGAGATGCCGACCCTGAGGCGCTGCCTCGCATGTTTAATCGCTCAGTTAAAAGAACAGACCAAGAACGACTTGCGGCGAGCCAACCTTTCTGCTATCAGAACGTTCTCTATTCCAACTCAGATTACTGCGGTTTTTCAAACCCTTATGGTGAGCCCGGTGGGACTCGAACCCACGGCCCCAAGATTAAAAGTCTCGTGCTCTACCAACTGAGCTACGGGCTCACACCGGGGGTTTATCGACGAGTCAGCGTGAACTGTCGATTCTCCCTACCTCGCCAATGTCCGGAGGGCGCGCCTTGTAGCAACCGGAAATACGCGAGTCCAGAGTGCGGACCCGCCGTTAGCCGGTGGTTTTCGCCTTGGACTTCCGCTTCACCTTCGCCTTGTGAACCATGTGAACCGGGCCGCAGGGTTTCGGCTCATCCGGCGTTCCGCAATTGGTTGGGTTGAGCTTATCCGGCGTGAAGCCCGGCGGCGGTTGCCCAGGAGGACCGGCCGTGTAGGAACCGGCCTTCGCTCCGCTGTCTGATTGTGCGAAGGCAACAGGTAACGGCAGGCCGACAGCGAAAACCACCGCGATTCGAACGAGATACCGCATCGATTCCTCCTCAGGTCACGGCAAGCTATCCCGCCGGAATTGTCCTTGTAAACCGCCCCTCGAGGATTCGAGCCCGGGGATTCATCCCATGTCACGAACCGGCGCAATACGAGGTCTGCCACCGCAACATCGCCGCCCTCCCGCCCCTTGTCGACTTGTTACCCCGGTTGTTACCCAGGCCAATTCTTTGGATCGGTCCCGATCCGAATTTTGCGAGTAACCCCTTGACTCAGGTCCCGCCGGAAACGATCGCCGACTTCCATCGTACCGGCATTCTGCGCATCGTTCAGCCACGTCGCTTCGGCGGCTATCAGGCGAGTTTTGGCGTGTTTTCCCGCATCATTGAAATCCTCGCGGACGGCTGCGCCTCCAGCGCGTGGGTTTATGCGGTGCTTGGCGAACACCAATGGATCATCGCCTGTATGCCCGAGCAGGCACAGCGAGATGTCTGGGACGGCGATCCGCTGGCCCTCGCATCATCCTCGCTCGCGCCGAGGGAAACAGCCCGGGCGGTGACCGGAGGTTGGCGGCTGAGCGGGCGCTTTCCATTCTCCTCCGGCTGCCTGCATTCGCAATGGGCCATCATTGGCGCGCGATGTGAGGACACGTCCGGCGGCGGGCAGCCAACCCGTTACTTATTAGTGCCAATGCAGGAGATCGAAATCATCGACGACTGGGAGGTTCTGGGACTGCGCGGCACCGGCAGCATGTCATTACTTCTTAACGATATCTTCGTACCCGCGCATCGGAGCGTTTTGTTGCGCGATCTGTTCGAAGGTTCGACGCCGGGTGCTCTCGTTCATCCGGATTATCCGCTTCCGGCGGTACCGCGTGGCCTGCTGGCGCCGTTCTCCCTTCCATGCGTCGCGTTCACAGTCGCGCGGCGCGCTCTGGATCTCGTCGCCAATTCGTTGCGCACCCGGATTTCCCGCGGCACCCGCGTCATGAGCGAGTCCGAGGTCGTGCAGCAGCAGCTCGGCGAGGCCGCCGCCGAGATTGAAACCGCCATTTTGGTTATGAATGCCCGCCGCGACGCTGCCCTGGCACTTGCTGACTCTGGTGCGCCGGTCCCGCCGGAACTGGTGCTGCGCAACCGGCGCGATATTGCATTCGCGGTCTGGCAATTGCGCCGAGGCGTGGAGCGTCTTGTCGAACTCGCCGGAGCACGCACCGTTTATGACACGGACCAATTGCAAAGCCTGTGGCGGGACCTGACGACAATCTGCACGCATACCGTCGTGTCACGACATCTTGGGATGGTGCCATATGGGCGCATGTTGCTTGGCCTGCCGCCCGCGTCCGGAGAGGCCTGATCGCCGCTACGAGATACGTTTAACATAAATATACCGCATTGTTGACTTGCGCATTGACTGCAATCGGCGCAGCGTCCATTGGCGCGCTGCAGGTCGTCACGAGCAAATAGTTAATAAATTGCGAACGGACTCAAGCAGATCCGATACATGAACGCTGTCATGGAGTTCCCGATCGTTCTGACGCAACCGGGCACGTCGCGCCCGTGCGCGACCTGCGACATCCGTCACGCCAGTATTTGCGATGCCGTTCCAGAAGCGAATCTTGCCCGCCTGGCCGCCGCCGCCATCGGTGGCATCGCGAGACCAGGCGCCTTGTTCATCGAAGAAGCAGGTGCCGCCACCGCTTTTTTCAATATCGTCAGCGGCACCGCGCGATTGTATAAGCTGCTGCCCGACGGACGGCGTCAGATCACAGGCTTTGTCACTGGAGGCGACTTTCTCGGTCTCGCGGCGACCAATCTATATGCCGTCAGTGCCGAGGCAATCGATACCGTGCGTTATTGTCGATTTCCACACGTACGATTGCATGCTCTGATGTACGATTTCCCGCTGCTCGAGAAACGGCTGTTGAAATTCGCCGCTGCCGAACTGGTCGCCGCTCAGGAACAGATGCTGCTACTGGGCCGCAAGAGCGCGCGGGAGCGAGTCGCGTCATTCCTGATGGGAAGAAGCCGTTTGAGTTCCAATCACCATCAATCGGCGACGCATTTCTTTCTGCCGATGGCCAGAGGCGATATCGCGGATTACCTTGGCATGACCATCGAAACCGTCGTTCGCACGCTGAAAAAGTTGCGTGACGACGGGATGATCGAGGTGTCCAATACTCAGGATGTGGTGATCCTCGACCGAATGTCGCTGCAACGCCTCGCCGACGGCCGCGCCGTGCCTGAAACAAGCGGGATTTAAACCACCACCGCCGACCGCTCCGCCGCCACGCGCAGCCAG
>JBEKGV010000738.1:0-3192 GCA_050012615.1 Acetobacteraceae bacterium
GAGACTGAGGCTGCCATGGGCTTGCCCGAGGACGTGCACTCTTATGCGATTCTGCCGGTCGGAATTCCGATGGGGAAGTTTGGACCCGTCCGGCGGGCACCGCTGCCGGAGGTGGTGTTTGACGATAAGTGGGGGCAGGCGTGGACCAGGTGAATTTTTAAGCCCGAGTTAAGCCGCATCCTCGAGAATGTCTGTGATCACTCGCTCAAGGTGCCGCAACGTATTGCATACGGTCACCAGATTGCAGAACGGCGCGTAGCGATACATGTCGGAATCCCCGGTTCCCCACGCCGAACGATATTCCGGATTCAACCAGATGATCCGCTTGCATCGTTGCGATAAGCGCCCAACCACGTCCGTCCGCGGATCGGTTCGGTTCCCCCGTCCATCCCCCAGGATAATGACGGTCGTCTTATTGTTAACAAATTGCATCCACCCATCCTCGAAATCCGCCAGACTGTTGCCGTAGTTCGAGGACCCATAACCGATCGTCTGCATGATCTTGCTGATCGCCTGCTCAACCGGTTCCTTTTCCAGAATATCGCTCACCTCCATCAAAGATCCGGCGAACGCGAACGATCGAATGTCGGATAGCGACTCGTTCAGCGCGTACAGGAACATAAGCAAAAACCCCGACATCGCGGCCACCGAGCCGGAGACGTCGCACAGAACCATCACCCGAGGTTTCTCGATGCGCTTTTGCTTCCAGACGGTGATGAATGGAATGCCGCCCCAGCCCATGTTCCGCCGCAGCGTCCGGCGCGTATCCAACTGCCCGCGCAATCGCCGCCGCCGTGTCTTCGCATATCGCGCGGCGAGTTTCTTCGCCATTTGCCGGACCAGCACCCTCATCCGGTCCAGATCGCGTCGTTCGAGGTTCGACAGCCGGGCTGATTTCAGCAGCTCCTCACGGAACTTCTCGGTCTCTCCCTTCGCGTAAAGCAACAGAGACCGTTCGACGAAATCGCGCACCGCGTCGCGCAGCTGATCGACCTTGCCCTCAAGTACCTGCGCGCGGCCCAGATTTTCGGGCGTGCCCGTCTGCCGCATCGCCTCCATATCGCGTTCCAGCGCGCGCAATCCCATGCGGTCGAGGATCCGTCGCGCATAGAGATTCTTTTGGGTGAAGAAGCGGATGTTCTCCACGCCTGCCTCGCGCGCCGCCTTTTCCATTTCGGCCGCGAGCGCCGCGCGGTCATCGCTCTCCAGCAGCTGGCCCAGAGCCTGGCCGCCAGTCCCGCCCATTCCGTCGCCGCCCGCCTGGGGACCTCGGTTGGGCATTGCGCCCTCCGAGGGCTCCTCGGATTCAGCTTCAGCCTTTCCGGCGAACTCGTCGCGTTTGAAGTAGAGTTCGAACGCTTCGTCGTAGAGTTGCTTTTCCTCGGGTGTCTTCGCCAGGATCAGGCCAAGCGTGTCTTTCAGCAGGGTCCGGTCCTTGAAGCCAACAATGTCCACGGCACGCGCCGCGTCGATTCCTTCGGCCGCCGAGACGCGCAATCCCGCGCCGCGTGCGACCTGGAAAAACCGGCGCAGAGGCTCACTCGGCGATGGTGCACCCGCGACGAACCCGGACATCAGGCCGGCACACCAGCGTCCTGGCGCGCCTTATACGTCAGTCCCGCGATCTGCTTATTCGCGGCCTCGATATCTGCCTCGAACTTCAGCAGCACGTTTAGCGTGTCTCGCACCAGGTCAACTTCCAGCACTGAAGTGTGCAGAAGTACCATCACCCGAGCCCAGTCGATCGTTTCACTGACGGAGGGAACCTTTTTTAGATCCAGCGCACGCAGCTGTTGCACGAAACTGACGAGTTGCTTCAGCAGCCGTGTATCGATTCCCGGAACGCGAGACGCGATGATCCGCTGCTCCAGCTTCTCATCCGGAAATCCGATATGCAGATGCAGACAGCGTCGTTTCAACGCGTCGCCCAGATCGCGTGTGCTGTTGGAGGTGAGCAGAACGATCGGGGGCACCGTCGCACTGATGGTGCCAAGTTCGGGAAGCGTCACCTGATAGTCGGACAGGATTTCCAGTAAGAATGCCTCGAACTCCTGATCCGATTTGTCGACTTCATCGATGAGCAAAACCGCACCGCCCGGCTGCTCCAATGCGCGCAGCAGCGGACGGGGCTCGAGGAATTCATGGGAAAAGAAGATGTCGCCGAAATCGTGCAGCTTGTTCAATGCCTCAGCAAGGTTGTCGTTCTCGCCAATGACCGAGTTGATCTTGTCCTTTAAAATTTGGGTGTACAGAAGCTGCTTGCCGTATTTCCACTCATACAGCGCCTTTGACTCATCGAGGCCCTCGTAGCACTGCATCCGGATCAGCGGCAGCTTCATCCAGGTCGCGACAGACTTCGCCAGTTCGGTTTTACCGACACCCGCGGGTCCCTCGACCAAAATAGGTTTTTGCAGATGATGAGCGAGATAAATGGCGGTGGAAATCTGTCGGCTGGCAATATACCCCGCTGCCCCTAACCCCAAATCCACCGCCTCGATCGACTCCAGCGGTGACTGGGCCGGTAGCGCGTCGTTCACGTTCTGGTGCTCCTACTGATCAGTAGGAACCCGTAGCATCGGTGTTGCCGTGGTGCAAACGCGGAATGGGTAACCGCTATTCCGCTGGCAGCGCGGCTGGCATGCGCCGCTCCGGCGGAAAAATCAGCGCGCCCAGTACGATCAGCAGACAAAATCCTCCGAACATCCGCAGCATCATCCCAAACCCGCCCGTATCGTGCAGCCACGCGACCAGGCCGACCGAGAATCCAGCGGCCGTGAACCCCAGGAAATACCGGACGGCGAACGCTCGGCCGCGCCACTGATCGCTGGTATATTTCCCGACCATCGCGTCGTTGACCGTCACCAGCCCGAAAATCGCCGCGATGATGCCGATCGAGACCACTATGAACAGCAACCCGCTCAATCCAGCGGCCAGATAAAGCAACGGCGGGAAGGCGAGGGCGATCGGCAGAAACACCGTTTTCAACGAGTGCCGGTCAACGAGATTCCCAACCGTGTACTGTGTCAGGGCTCCGAACACATACACCCCCGACAAGATCAGTCCGATCAGAGCCGGGCTGGTCGTGACCATCGTCAGCCGCTCGGCGAACAGTTTTGGCAACGCGACGGTGATCGCATTAAACGTGGTCGAGCTGGCGACAATGGTCACGACCAATGCCAGCACGACGCGCCA
>JBEKGV010000739.1:0-3191 GCA_050012615.1 Acetobacteraceae bacterium
GATCATAGCCGAACCATGCGTCCATGGCCGAGCGTGCATTTGGCATTCTTCCCGTCACTGGATCAACCTCGGACGCGTATCTCTTCACAGGCGAACCCCCATGAAGCTTTCCGATCTCGCCCTGGTCATTCGGAGCAAAAACGCTGGGCCGCGCCGGCTGACGCTGGATGTGATGTTCGCGACCGATGCCGACTACCAGCGTGTCGCCCAATCGCCGGCACTCGGGGCGGAGGCGGTCGGCCGTCTGTATGGGGTGCCGGCCGAGGCGGTCACGGTCATCCCCTATCCGGCTGGCCGTGCCATCAAGATCGTGCTCGCGCGCCGCATCATGGCCGGCGATCCGGGTGACGTCGATGTTTATGGAGCACAGCAGCACGCGCCATTGCTGGGGATCGAGCTATGAGCGCGTCCGGCCGGATCCTGTCGGAAATCCGCCGCGCCCGCCGGCCATTGCGTCTGTTGGGAGCGTCCGGCCAGCTTGGTTACGGCATCCCGACGCCCGGCTTCAACACGGGCCTGGCACGGAAGCCGGACCTGATCGGTTGCGACATGGGCTCGATCGATATTGGCCCCACCTATCTGGGCAAGGGCGAGATGGCGACCGCGCCAGAAGCGACCCGGCGCGATCTGCGCAAAGTGCTGCTCGCCGCGCGGAGCCTGGATGTGCCGCTGGTTATTGGCTCCGCCGGGTCGGCGGGGGCGGCGCCCCATCTGGACGCGACGCTGGCGATCATCCGCGACAT
Organism: Acetobacteraceae bacterium; assembly: GCA_050012615.1. Taxonomy (GTDB): domain Bacteria; phylum Pseudomonadota; class Alphaproteobacteria; order Acetobacterales; family Acetobacteraceae; genus Rhodopila. The sequence continues at coordinate 744 of JBEKGV010000739.1, forward strand.
CGCGCGCGCCGACGAGCTGCGGTTCCGCATGGCCGTGATTCGCGCCGATCTGGCGCGGCCGATGCTGCTGGAGGCGTCGCGCGCCGGGCGGATCGTCAGTTTCGACGACATGCCGCCTCTGACGGACGAGGACATCACCAAGGCCGCCCACATCGTCGGCCAGATGGGCACCGGGGTGTTCCGCCGCGCGCTGGAGGCGGATGTGGACGTCGTCATCGCCGGCCGCGCCTGCGACACCGGCATCTTCGCCGCGCTGCCGATGCTGTTGGGCTTCGATGCCGGCCTCGCGATGCACATGGCGAAGATCATCGAGTGCGCCTCGCTGTGCTGCGTCCCCGGCGGGCGCGACCCGATCCTGGCGGAGCTGGACGACGAGGGGTTCATCCTGGAGAGCACCAACCCCGAGCGCCGCGCCACCGCGACGTCGGTCGCCGCGCATAGTCTGTATGAGCAGGCGGATCCGTTTACCGTGAATGAGCCGGAGGGGATGCTGGATCTGGCCAATGCCCGGTATGAGGCAGTGGATGATCGGCGAACCCGTGTGTCGGGAGCGGTTTGGCGAGACACCGACAGCCCCACGATCAAAATGGAAGGCGCGCTGCTGATCGGCGAACGGGCGGTGCTGTTGGCAGGCGCCGCGGATCCGAGGTTCATCGCTCAAAGCAAGGATATCCTGCCGAAGCTTTCCGAGCTCGTGCGTAGTCTCGTCTGCGAGGACCAGGCCCAGGACTACACGTTACGGTGGCGGGTGTACGGCGTGGACGGTGTGCGCATGGTCGTGCCGCCGGGCGAGGCACCGCCGGCCGAGGTCTTCATCATGGGCGAATGTATCGCGCCGACCCGGGAACGAGCGTCCGAAGTGGTGCGGACCTGCAAGCAATACCTGCTGCACTTCGGCTACCCGGGGCGGCTATCGACCGCCGGTAACCTGGCGTTTCCGTTCACGCCGCCCGAGGTGTCACTGGGGCCGGCGTACCGGTTCAACGTGTATCATTTACTGAAGGTCGATGATCCGGACGCGTTGTTTCCGATGGAAATCGAAACCGTTCAGGGGTGACGAATCGACGCGCTGCGTTGCATAATCGGGCCGTCGGTTATGTGGCGAGTCGCGTTCCGCGTGCCTTATGCCAGTGGCCATAAGCATGGACTTCTACATTATCCGTCATGGCCGGGCTTAACCCTGCCACCTGTCGGCGCACGTGCTTGAAAAGATAGCCGGGTCAAGCCCGGCCATGACGCGGAGAGGATTCGAATGACAGGCTCGCACCCTCCCAGATCCAGCTCGCGAGTGGAAATATGAGTGAATATCAATACTACGAGTTCCAGGCGATCGACCGCCCGCTCAACAAACCCGCGCAAAAGAATTTGCGCGATTTATCGTCTCGGGCACAGATCACGGCCACGAGCTTCACGAACACCTACCAATGGGGTGACTTCAAGGGCGATCCTGACGCAATGATGGAGGAATGGTTCGACCTGCATCTCTACCTCGCGAACTGGGGCACGCACCGGTTGATGATGCGGGTACCGAAACGTTTGGTCGATATGCGGGTCGTCAAAGCCTGCCTGGTCGATTCGGATTTCGCCAAAGCCCGTGTCGCGGGCGAGCATCTTATCCTCGACATCAGACTCGACGAGCTGGAAACGGATTGGGACGAAGGCCCAGGGATATTGGCCTCGATGGCGCCGTTGCGGGCCGATTTGCTTGGGGGTGACCAGCGGCTTTTGTATCTCGTCTGGCTGATGGCGGTTGAGTTCGAATTGGTCAGCGAGGACACGCCGGAACCGCTGCCGGGGCTCGGTCCCATGACCGATGCGCTGCAAGCGTTCGCTGGGTTCTTTTGTATCGATCCCGGTCTGATCGAGGCCGCGGCGGAACGCGACGGCGTCGTTGGCACGGACTCGATTTCCGCGGACGCCGCGCGCGAGACCATTTCGGGCTTGTCCGATCGGGAAAAGATCGAATTCCTCTCGCGATTGTTTGAGCGCGATCCGCTCGCTTCCGCCGAATTGCGCGCGGAGGTGAGGAATCGACTGTGCGACGGCAGCGTGACGAAGCAAGCGCCATCTCGGACCGCTGGAGAACTCCGTGCGCGCGCCGAGGCAATTCGCGATGAGCGAGAACAGGAAGCCGCCAGGCTTGAGGCTGAAGTGCAAGAGCGCCTCGCGCGCGAGGAGGACGCCAGACGACGCGAACGGCTGCTTGCGGTCGCGCGACGCGGCGAAGGTGTGTGGCGGGACGTAGAGGCTGAAATCCAACGCGCCAACGCAACCAGTTATGGCCGGGCGGTGGATTGGCTGCTTGACCTTAGAGCAGTGGCTGAAGAACGCGATGTGTTGCCGGACTTCTCTCGCCGTCTCTCGGAAATTCGGGAACGGCATGCGCGGAAAGTGCGATTTCTGGAACGGATCGAAGATCTGGTGTGAGATCGACCATTGAAGTGGCGT
>JBEKGV010000740.1:0-3169 GCA_050012615.1 Acetobacteraceae bacterium
CTGGCCGGGAGCAGTCGTCGGAGACAACACGCTTCAGGTGCACATCTCAGCTGTGCGCAAAGCACTCGGTCCGTATGGGGCGATGTTGAAGACGGTGTCCGGCCGCGGCTATCGCATGCTCGAGAACTGGACGGTTCGCCATCACGATTCACCGACGCCACTGACCAACCGGCGACCAATATCGGAAAACCCGGAACCGGCGGCGACCAATTTTCCCATGAACATCACAGCCCTCAATGGCAGGTCCGCGGCCACGCGGCGGTTGCGGGACCTTGTCTCCGCCTGGCGTGTCGTGACCCTCACCGGGCCGGGCGGCATCGGCAAAACCGCACTGGCGCTTGAGGTCGCCGGTGGCCTTCTCGCCGACTTTGACGGCGGTGGCTGGTTTGTCGAGCTCGCATCGCTCTCCGATCCCGATCTCGTGCCTTCCGCCATCGCACGCGTCATGGGTCTGAAACTCACCGGCGAAACGATTTCCGCCGAGGCCATCGCGCGCGCCATCGGTGGACAAAACCTGTTGCTGGTCCTGGATAATTGCGAGCATGTCATCGACGCGGTCGCGACCGTAACGGAAATGCTGGTGCGCTCGTGCCCGCGGACCACGATCCTGACGACGAGCCGCGAGGTTCTGCGGATCGACGGTGAGTTCGTCTATCGGGTTCCGCCGCTCGAAGTGCCGGCCGCGGCGACCCGCAACCCAGATCGCATCCTGGAGCACGGCGCGGTAGAGCTTTTCGTCGCCCGGACAAAAGCACTGCTGTCGGGCTTCGCGGCAAACGCCGAAGACCTCGCGGCGATCGCCATGATCTGCCGGCGCCTCGACGGTATACCGCTCGCCATTGAGTTCGCGGCCGCACGCGCGGCAACGCTTGGGATTCAGCCGGTGGCCGCCCGCCTTGACGACCGTTTCGCGCTGTTGACCGGAGGCCGCAGAACCGCTCTGCCGCGGCATCGGACGCTGCGTGCGACGCTTGATTGGAGCTTTGAGCTGCTGCCATCCGCGGAGAGATTATTGCTGCGGCGTTTGGCCGTCTTCGCCGGTGGGTTTCCCCTCGCGGCAGCGGTGGCGGTCATGGGCCACACCGATGCCGCCATGCCTTCCGTCCTTCATGGCCTGGCCAGTCTCGTCAACAAGTCTCTCGTCGTATTTGACGCATCGGCGCCAACTGACCGCTGGCGGCTACTCGAAACGATCCGTGCCTACGCGCTCGAGAAACTCATCGAAAGCGGTGAGGCCGACGATGCCAGAAGACGCCACGCGGCATATTTTCGTGATCTCTTCACGCCGGAAGGAGGCGTCGAAACGCGGTTGTCAGGCGAGGATCTGGCGCTCCGTCTTCAGGAAATCGACAATGTGCGCGCCGCGCTTGACTGGTCCTTTTCACCGTCCGGAGACGCAGAAATTGGCCGCGATCTCACGGCCGCCTATGGACCGGTCTGGCTGCATTTGTCGCTCGTGGCTGAATGCCGGGAGCGTTGCGAACGCGCGCTGCTCGACCTGAAATCCGATGAAAGTTCGAACCCGCGTCGGCAAATGCGATTGCACACCGCACTTGGATCCGCGCTGCTCGGTACCATGGGACCTGGGGAGCAAACCGAAGCGACGCTGACCAAAGCCCTCGAAATCGCCGAACAACTTGGCGATCTTCACGTGCAGGCGCGCGTTTTATTGAGCCTCTCGGCCGTGCGGGTCTTCCGTGGGGAATACGGCGAGGCTCGGATCGCGGTGGAACGGTTCAGACAGGTCGCGTATCGGATTGGCGACCCGGCGATCATCTTCGCGGCTGAGCGGCGAATGGGGGAAACGCTGCTGACCATCGGCAGGCCTGACGAAGCCAGGCTGTGCTTTGAACGCATCCTTCAACATCCTGTCTCGCCGGCTAATTTACAACGAACGATCTTCTACCAATTGGATGACCGCGCGCTGTCCCGGGCAATGATGGCGCGCGCGCTCTGCCTGCTGGGTTTCATGGAAAGGGCCCGTCGCGAGGCTCAGGCGAGCCTCGATGAACTGCACGGTACGGCTCACCAACTTTCGTTCTGCCGGGTGATCTATTATGGCATGTGCCGCATCGCTCTCATGACGCGCGACCTGGCCACGGCCGAGCAGGCCGTCAAACGTTTCATCGAGGTCGTGACGGGTCTGAATGCACCATTCTGGCATCTCGTGGGGCGCTTCCTGGAAGGCAAGCTGATGGTCGAGCGCCGCGACTTCGCGCGCGGCGTGGAAGTGCTGCGCGACGCGTTCGAAACCTGCCGTCGAACCGGTTGGCGAGCGTCCTATCCGGAGTTCATGGGCGCGCTCGCGGAAGGGCTTGCCGGGATTGGACGGCTCGGCGATGCGCTCGACGCGGTGAACGACGCGATCGCAAACGCCGGTGAGGGCGCGAACGGTCAGGTGTGGTACGTCCCGGAACTGCTTCGCATAAAGGGCGAGTTGTTGCTGCGGCGCGTGGAAGATCAATCCACTTCAGCGGCTGAAGATTGCTTCAATGAGGCGGCTGAGATGGCTCGCGAACAAGGGGCCCTGCTCTGGGAGTTGCGGGTTGCCCTCAGCCTGGCTCGCGTACGGGTGACACAAGGCCGCCAGCGTGACGCGAGACGGCAACTCGCATCGGCCTACGACCGGTTCACCGAAGGCTTCGAAACAGCCGATTTGCGCGCCGCGCGGGCGATGCTTGACGCGCTGCCGTCGTAACGTCACTCGATGACGTCGGCCAGCAGACAACTATCGTCCTGTGCGAGGCATTCAATCTTCGCGAAGGTTGACCTGGGAAGGTCGAGGGTCGCCAACACGGTGTATATGTCAGCGACCCGATGAAGCTCACGTTGTTCCGCCGGGCACGCGGAACGTTCCGCCTGAATACGATGCTCGAGAGCCAGTGCGATAAGATCGGCCGCACTGGCTTTGCGTCGAGGAAATGCGATTGGCACGAGAACCTTCTGATTCGACAAGCGCCTCAATTACCAGCGGGGTGCTCCGATAATGTTGATTTGGATCAAACGAGCGTTCTGTCTTTCAGGTAACGAACCCATATCGGCCGCACCCGGTTCCAACGATCCACGCAATTTCAGCCCGTTGGCCGGAAGAACCCAATTCAGCGTGCCGTCCGCCACGTGACCAGGTCATCCCCCGAGGCCCAACATCCGCAGCCGTCGTGCCCATGTC
>JBEKGV010000741.1:0-3164 GCA_050012615.1 Acetobacteraceae bacterium
TAAATGGCTAATAGGCCAGACAAAACTCCGAGAAAGATGCCAAAGGGCGGTCGTAAGGGAGGTGCCAGTTTTCCCCGGTGCAGCTTATTTCCCCGGTGCAGCTTAGATGATTCCCTTGGATGGTGTAAGAAATTGGTTTCCAAAACGCATCTTGGTGCGCAGACGAAAGACGTGATTTACTCCGGTGTCGTCGGGGCGAAATCCGGAGCCGGCGACGTGAGAATCTCCGCATTGAGGCACTACGGACTTTTGACTGGAGATTCGTCGGGGTCTGCAGCGTCGGATCTGGCAAAAAAGATAAATTCGGCGCCATCTGACGAATTGCCAAAACTTTACCGAGAAGCAGCACTTCACCCTTTGATTTTCAAGGAATTATTCAATACATTTCAGGGCGATTCGGTTACGACTCCGAAGCTCAAACAACGAGCTTCTGATCTAAATGTACATCCCGAAGAGACTGATAAGTGCATCGAACTTTATGTATCTGGGATGTCTACAGCCGGTCTGGTTTCGGTACAAGGCGACAAGATCACGCATATCTCAGGCGTCGAGGCATTGGCAGGAAGTAGCACAAATACTGAGCAAACCGATGAACACGAGCAAGGCATCGACGCGATAGGAGGTAACTCAGAACAGGACCTTACCGGTCAGGACGACAAGTCCAAAATCCCGACCGGTTCATTCCGCGGACCACGTGCGGTTTTCAACGTTAGTGTGTCACTTGATTCGAGCCTCGATATCGACAAACTTGCTAAGCAGCTTGAAGTTCTCAAACGTTACGGTGCGATATAGGTTAAGACTCGGGTCAACTCGAATCGCGGCCAACGCTGCCCGCCGTGCCAACTAAAGCGAGACCAAACTGGACAACTCGGGGGCGTTCTAGCTAATCGCCGTCGATGACGGGCTATCAGAGAGATTGTCCTTGCACCGTACGGATTGAATCCGTATGAACCACTCCAAAGGTTCCTCCATGCCCCGAAACCACACCGACAGCGGCCGCGTCGAACTCCGCCTCCAGCCTGAGGACAAGGCCGTGCTCACCCGCGCCGCCGCGCTGGAACGGCTCGACCTGACGAGCTTCATTCTGCGGGCCGCCTTGCCGCGCGCCAAAGCCACCATCGCCGAAGCCGAGCACCTGAAACTAACCGAACGCGACTCCCTGCGCGTCCTCGACCTCCTGGAAAGCCCGCCGGACCCGCCCGAGCGGTTGAAACGCGCCGCGAAAGCCGGCTTCACCCTTGAATGACGAAGCTGGTCTGGGAGGAAGCACCACTCGGACGCAACCATGACCGCGCTGCATTCGACTGCGGCGATCACGATCTCAACACCTACCTGAAGCGCTACGCTCGCCAGAACCACGAAAGCGGTGGCGCCAAATGCTTCGTGGCAGCCCCCCGCGACCTGCCCTCGCGCATCCTGGGCTTCTACACACTTAGCCCAGCCTCGATCGAATTCAGCCGCGCACCCTCCGTCTTGACGCGCGGCCTGGGGCGATACGACGTCCCAGTCTATCGCCTCGGCCGACTCGCCGTGGATCGCGGCGTGCACGGACGAGGCCTCGGCGGCGCACTGCTGTGGCGAGCGATTGAACGTTGTCTGGCGGTCGCACACCAGGCGGGCGGTGTCGCATTATTGATTGACGCCAAGAGCGACCGGGCCGCGGCATGGTATGGGAGCCACGGCGCGGTTCGTCTGGTGGACGCGCAGCGCTCGTTGGTTTTGCCGTTTGCCATGGCCCGCAGAGCGCTTGCGGAGGATGGTCCTTGACCGGCCCGGATCAGCAGCCTTCGCCGTTCGTCCCAGCTTCGATGGACCGCCACCGTTCCGATCCGCGCGGAGCCGGAGCGCCGCGCAACAGTTCGGCGGTGCACAGCTCTTCCTCTATCTCCGGCCAGTGAATGCCATGGCCGGCACCGGCCAATTCCCAACGCGCGCGCTGCTCCGGCGTCGCGTTGGCCAGTCGTGGGTACCATGCCAGAGGCACCGTGATGGTGCGGCCATCCATCAGTGCCACCGACAGTTCGTGGTCGGTCAGAGACACATCCCGAACCCGGGTGTCGATGGTCTCAACCTGGGTCGAAGAAGCCATGCCACGCCTCCAGAAATTCGTCCCGTCGCGTCCGCGCCAAGCGTAGCACGTCTCCCAGTTCCCTGGCCGAAAATCCCGAATTGTTCGCCAGACCCACCGGATCGAGCCAGACCTCGGCGGTGGCGCCGCGACGATCAACGTGCACGTGCGGTGGCTCCCCAGGTTCGTGCTTGTAGAAGGATACACGAAATCCGCTGATGCGAAGGATGTTGGCAAGGGAGCCGCTCCCGGACGAACAACCTTCCCAGAAATTCCCTCTCAAACGGTGAAGCGCTTCGACCTCCACACCGCGCCAATTCCCCAACCTCCCGCGCCGCGCTAAACACCCCTCATGGATCGCGACCTCATCGGCTACGGCGCCAACCCGCCGAACCCCAACTGGCCAGGCAATGCCCGCCTCGCCGTCAACTTCGTGCTGAATTTCGAGGAAGGCTCCGAACCCTCGATCGGCGATGGCGATCCCGCGTCCGAATGGGGGCTGACGGAATACCTCGGCGCCAACCCCGGCGTGCAAGGCCGCGACCTGGCGGCCGAGGGAATGTTCGCTTACGGCTCCCGCGTCGGCTTTTGGCGCATCATGCGATTGTTCGCGGAGCGCAACCTGCCGATGACCATCTTCGGCTGCGCCCTGGCGCTGGAGCGGAACCCTCCCGCGGCGGCCGCCATCACCGCGGCAGGTCACGACATTTGCTGCCACGGGTGGCGGTGGGAGAAACACTTCGAACTTGACGAGGCCACCGAACGAGACCGTATCGCCCGTGCGATCGCCTCAATCCGGCAGACGATGGGGGAGCGGCCGCTCGGGTGGTATTGCCGCAGCGGGCCGGGCGTGAACACGCGGCGGCTGTTGGTGGAGGAAGGCGGTTTTCTTTATGATTCCGACGCTTATGACGATGAGCTCCCCTACTGGACGGAGGTCGAGGGGAAGCCACATCTGATCGTCCCCTACACGATGTCCACCAACGACTCAAAATTCGGCCGCGGCGTGTTCGCGACCGGTGACGACTTCTTCACCTACTGCCGCGACGCGTTCGATTTCCTTTACCGGGAGGGCGCGACCCAGCCGAAAATGCTG
>JBEKGV010000742.1:0-3979 GCA_050012615.1 Acetobacteraceae bacterium
TCGTGGTGGAGCAGCGCAAGTTGATGGCGGAGGCACAAAAGCTCGATCGCGATCGCCGACTCGCGCCCATGGTCGTGGTCACTTCTATGGTTGTCTCGCTTCTGGGCGGCGCGCTCGGGTTGGCGACGTTCATCGCTTCGCGGTTCCATTGAGCCGGGAGAGGGCGCCATCGCCGGTGGAGACGCCGACTGCATGATCGTGCTATAGCTGTCAAACCGACACCCAGGACGATTCTGCCCAGGGGGCATCAAAGCGGCGCTGTGTTATGACTTTCCGAAGTTTGTTGCTGGCCAGCACAGTTTTTATATATGCCGGCTGCCTCGTCCTTTTTCACCTGCAGCGGGCTGGTTTTTTGCCGTCCGACAATCCGATCGGCCTTAAATCATGAGCGCGGCCACCAAACTTCCAAAAGTGATGACGGCGCCTGAGTTTCTGGACTGGACGCCGCCGGGCGGGAGCGACCGTTGGGAACTGGTTGAAGGCGTGCCGCGCGCGATGGCGCCCGCGTCGCCGCGACTTGGCGCGATCCAGTCCGAGGTCAACCGCCTGCTCGGCAACCATTTTGCGACCCGGCGTCCTGACTGTCGGGTCCTGATCGAGGCTGGTGTGCGGCCGCGCGTGCGCGCCGGCATCAACATCCGGGTTCCCGACCTCGCGGTGACGTGCGCGCCGTGGGCGGACGATGGCCGGGTGCTGTCGGCGCCGCTGGTGCTCATCGAGATTCTCTCGCCCTCGAATGAGGCGGACACCTGGGCAAATGTGTGGTCCTACGTGACCATCCCGAGCGTGCGGGAAATTCTGGTCCTGCACACCGCCGAGGTTCGCGCTGATTTGCTGGCCCGGCAGGACGACGGGACCTGGCCGAGCGATCCTCACCGCGACAGTGGCGAGCTTTTACCGCACGACGGACCTCGCGACGTAAACGATCTTGACCACGGAAGCCAGCGCGCCTTGAGCACCCAAGGCCGCATTGCGCCAGCTTCGAGCGCACGAAAGGTCGACCCCGAAGCTCTTGCGCTGATCGAGGAACTATATCTGGCGTTGAGTAATGCAGACGTCGCGGCCCAACTGGTGAACAGGCAAAAAATCCAGCAAGCGGCTGACTTTCTGGCCAGGCACGGCCGACGCCCCGGGTTCGAACAGGGCCGATCCGCCGGCGGAGACGCCAGGCAATTGAGAGCGCTACGAGCGGATCGCCATTTGCCTGTGGATAAAACCGCGGGCTACGGCTATTTATCGATGATCGACTCTGCGGAACACCGCGGTGAGAATTCGGAAAGACCGAAGCGATGAGCGAACTTTATGACGACGACACCGTGCGATGGAGTGAGCACCAGGCTGAATTGCTCCGTCGTCGTGCCGCCGGCGAATTGGTCAACGACGACGAACTGGACTGGCTCAACATCGCCGAGGAGATCGAATCGTTGGGCACGAGCGACGCCCGCGAGCTGGCCAGCCGCATCACCACGATCTTGATCCACTTGATCAAGCTGAGGGCGTCTGCCGCGGTCGAGCCGCGCGCGGGCTGGCTCGCGACGATCCTGGAGCAGCGGGATCAAATCGAGTTGCTTCTGAAAGACTCCCCCAGCCTGCGACAGAAGGTGCCTGGGTTGGTCGACGGGAGGCTGGTCAAAGCGAGGGAACGGGCGGTGGCGGAGATGGCCGCCCATGCTGACAAGCCCGTGGTCGACGTCACCACGCTCGCCTTCACTCCGGAGCAGGTTCTCTTCGACGCGCCGTGAAAGCTGGCCAGAACAGCACCGGCAGCGCTGGGGAGTGAATATCGCATCGATCGTGAAACTCAGCCCCGGCCAGCTTCGGGCAGTCGCCGGCGATCACGCGAAGCGGCCCGGGCATTGGTATGGCCGGGCCGCCGGAGCAGGTCACCGGTTCGCGCTGCCGCCCGGTGCAGCCGGTCCCATCACTCATCCGCGATGACGCTCACTCTCCCATCGCTGCCGGTCACGGAGGCCCTTCCGCGGTTGCAAGCCGCGCTCGGCGCGGGCAGAGCCGCTGTCCTCGTCGCGCCTCCTGGAGCCGGCAAAACGACCCTGGTCCCGCTCGAACTGCTGTCCGCCGAGTGGCGCCGAGACGGCAAGATCCTGATGCTGGAACCCCGCCGCCTCGCGACCAGGGCCGCCGCGACTCGTATGGCGTCACTGCTGGACGAACCGGTCGGCCGCACCGTCGGCTTCCGCACCCGCGTCGATCACGCCACGTCGCCCGCCACCCGGATCGAGGTCATCACCGAGGGCTTGCTGGTTCGCCGTCTGCAGTCCGACCCGGGCCTGGATGGTGTCGCGGCCGTGATCCTGGACGAAATCCACGAGCGATCGCTTGAGTCGGATCTGGCCCTCGCGCTGTGCCTGGATCTGCGCCACGTGCTGCGGCCCGAACTGCGGCTGCTGGCGATGTCCGCCACCGCCGATGGAGCCCGGCTCGCCGGTCTGATGGACGCCGAGGTCATCGAAAGCCTCGGCCGCATGTTCCCTGTCGCGGTCCAACACGCGAAGACCGACATCGCCGTGCCGCGCGATCTGCCGGATGCGATGGCGCGCGCGGTCCGCACCGCGTTGTCCGAGCACGACGGCGACATTCTCGCCTTCCTGCCCGGCATGGCGGAAATCCGCCGGACCGCGGCAGCCCTCGACCGTTGCGGCGCCGACGTCCTGCCGTTGCACGGCGAACTCCCGGCGGCGGACCAGGACAGGGCGTTACGCCAGTCCGACACCCGCCGTGTGGTTCTGGCGACCTCCATCGCGGAAACCTCCCTGACCGTGCCCGGCGTGAGGATCGTCATCGATGGCGGCTGGCGGCGGGTGCCGCGGCTCGATCCATCGACCGGTCTGACCCGGCTCATGACGGTCCGCGTGTCCCGCGCCGCTGCCGATCAACGCTCCGGGCGCGCGGGACGCGAGGCTCCGGGCGTCGCCATTCGCCTGTGGACCCTGGCGCAGCATCGCGGCCTCACGCCGTTCGACCGGCCGGAAATCCTGGAGGCCGAGCTTTCGTCTCTCGTCCTGGACTGCGCTGCCTGGGGTACCCGGCCGGAGGACCTGAAGTTCCAGGACGCTCCGCCGCAAGGTGCCTTGACCGCCGCCGCCGCGCTGCTGACCGAGCTTGGTGGTCTGGAGAATGCGCGGATCACGCCGCTCGGACAGCGCATGGCCTCACTCGGCTCTCATCCAAGGCTGGCCGCGATGATGCTGGCGGCGCAAACGCCGGCGGAACAAGCGCTCGCCGCCGACCTCGCCGCGTTGCTTGAGGAACGCGATCCGTTGCGGTCGCCCGAGGCACCGGCGGATATCGGATCGAGGCTGGCAGCGATCCGGCACGGCGACCCGGACGCGGATCGAGGCGTCCTGTCACGGATCCGCCGCACGGCGGGCCAATACCGGCGGCGTCTTCGCTTGCCCAACGATCTCCCGGGGGACGGCGGCGGTGACGGCGATCCCGGCCGGCTGCTTGCCGCCGCCTTCCCCGACCGCATCGGCCAGCGCCGGGGAGACCCGGGGTCATTTCGTTTCTCCGGTGGAGGCGGTGGGCGGATGCCGCGCACCGACACGCTGGCAAGCACACCTCTGTTGGTCGCTGCCGCGCTCGACGTTAAGTCCGCCGCCCGCATTCGTCTCGCCGCTCCGCTCGATCCCGACAATTTCCCACCCGCGCTCGCAGCCCGCGTCACGGAACAGGTCGAGGCCGGGTTCGATCCCGTGTCAGGCTCCGTCCTCGCTCGCCGCCGCCGGCGTCTGGGCTCGCTTGTCCTGAGCGACAGGACGGTTCCGGTCGAGCCCGCCCATGTCGCGACCCTCCTCGCCGATACGGTCGCGTCTCTGAGCCTCAAACCTTTGAAGCCCGCAGTTGCCGTTCAGCAGTTCCGCGCGAGGGTCGCGCTGATCCGCGCGATCGAACCGGACGAAGGTTGGCCGGACCTTTCTGACGAGGCTCTGATTGCAACCGTCCACGAATGGCTCGCGCC
>JBEKGV010000743.1:0-3156 GCA_050012615.1 Acetobacteraceae bacterium
CCCAACCGCAAACGCCGGGCGGTCAGGCCGCGATCGTCCAAACTCGCTGCCGGGGTCACACTGTTTCCAGCGCACGTGGCGCCCGTGTTCCGCCCGCCCACCAGATGCGACACGCGCCTTCATCGGAGACCATGCAGGGTCCGACAGGCGTGCGAGGCGTGCATGCCCGCCCGAACAACACGCATTGATCGGGATAGCGGCGACCGAGTACCACGTCGGCACAGCCACAACCGGGTGGCATTTGACCCGCCCGCTTGCGAGCGGTCGCCGCCGGTATCGGAAAGCGCTCCGTTGCGTCGACGTGGTTCCAGGCCGGGGATAAATCCAGGCCGGACGCAGGGATGATGCCAATGCCCCGCCAATTGGCATCGGTGATCCGCATGACCGAGTTGATTTGCGCCCGCGCACCGGCGTTACCTCCCGGCCGCACCAGTTCGGGATAGCAATTATCCAGAAAGCATCGGCCTTCGAGATGCTGCCGCAGCACGGACCAGATCGCCGCGAGCAGGCTTTCCGCGATGAACCCCGCGACGGCGGCGGGTTTGCCGTAGCGTTCGGGCACCGCCGCCCATTCCTCCGGACCCATCACCGTGGCCACGTGACCTGGCGCGATCAAGGCGTCAAATCCGGGTTCCGCGAAGTTGAGCAGCATCTCCACCGCGGGCCAGGTCCGACGCGTCGCCAACAACAGCGACAGATTGGGCGGCACGAACTCACCGAGCATGGCGGCGACCGGCGCGGCGGTCGTTTCGAATCCAGCAGCAAAGAACACCACGGGCCGATCGGGCTCGCTCGCGGCGATACTCACCGCCTCCAGTGGCGAGGCAATCGGACGCACATCGCCCCCGGCGCCACGTGCCTGTTCCAGCGTGCGGATTTCGCCTTTCGGTACGTTCACCGGCACGCGCAGCATATCGCCGAAGCAGACGAGCGTGACCTGTGCGTCCAACGCGAGGTGGATCGCGTGATGGATCGCCTCCTCAGGACATACGCAAACCGGACAACCTGGACCTGGGATCACCTCGATCGATGCCGGCAGGGCCTTTCGCAAGCCGGTCATGGTGATCGACCGCTCATGGCCGCCGCACACGTTCATGATGCGAAACCGGGTCGGCAGATCCAGCGCGTGGATTCGCCGCAGCCACTCCCTGGCTGTGATCATGCCGGCACGCGCGCCTCCGCGCTCATTGCCCGCAGCCAGTCGAGCCAGGGGTCGAGCGCGGTACAGCGGCGCGCCGACAGCGTGAATACGGGTGCGGCACAGGCGATCCGCCGCAAAGCATGTTCCGCGCGGCCGCGATCGAAATCGTCGATGTACGGCGCCAGGTCGGACTTGCTGATCAGCACGAGGTCGGCGGCACGGAACATCACGGGATATTTGACAGGCTTGTCGTCTCCCTCGGTGACCGACAACAGCACAACGTTGCGATGCTGCCCTAAATCGAACGCCGCCGGGCATACCAGATTGCCCACGTTCTCGATGAACAGAATATCGAGATCGTCAAGATCGAGTTCGTGCACCGCCTCGTGCACCATATGGGCGTCGAGGTGACAGGCACTTCCGGTGGTGATCTGCACCGCGGGCACGCCATGCGATCTGATGCGCAGTGCGTCGTTCTCGGTTTCCAGATCGCCTTCGATGACGCCGATGCGGAATTCTCCTTTCAGCGAATCGATCGTTGCTTCGAGCAAAGATGTTTTGCCCGATCCAGGCGCGGACATGAGGTTCACGACCAACACCCCGTGTTCGGCGAAATGTTCACGGTTGTGCCCGGCCATGTGATCGTTGTCCTCGAGCAAATGCCGGAGCACGGCCTGGTCGGCGGACGAAACGGTCGCGGCGGTGACCGCGCAGCCACAGGTTTCACACATGTGCTCTCGCCTCCGTTCGGTTGCGTATCATTCGACATTCGCCGCCACGTGCGCGGCCAGTTCGACGTGCAGCAGCATCAGCTCATCGCCGCTGACCAGGTCCGTGTGCCAGTCGCCACAGGCGCCGCAGATCAGGTCATTGACCGACGCCGGTGTCGAGGCGCCGCATTGGCGGCACCGCACCACGACGTCGGCGGCTTCGATCCGCAATTCCGATGCGTCCGCCACGGTGCCGGCGGCGGCGATCGGCCAGGCGCGGGCAAGCAGCTTCGGTTCGACGCCCGAGAGTGGTCCAACACGCACCTCGACCTTCCGCACGATCGCGGCATGCGTCCGCGCGATATCCTCGACGAGCCTGAGGACCGCCCGACAGATCGACAACTCATGCATCGGAGGCGGGCACGTCATGCGCGAGCATTTCATCCAGCAGCTCCCACGCGGAGCGGGCCGCCGACGGCGCCATGGTCTGGATCGCGTAACCGACATGGACCATCACGAAGTCGCCTGGAACGACCGTCTGATCTTGCAACAGAAACAGACTTACGTCGCGCTCGACGCCCTTGGCCTGGCAGCGTGCCATGAGGCCGTCGATCGCGGTTATCTGCATCGGTACGCCGAGACACATGATCTTTGATTCCACCGTCCGCGGTCGCGGTGACAGTTTCGGTCGTCATACCGTCATGGCCGGACTTGACCCGGCCATCTCTTCCAGCACAGTGCCGCGAGAGATGGCCGGGTCAAGCCCGGCCATGACGGTGTAACGATCATCACTCGTGCTCTCGCGATGGTGAGTACTGGCGGATGGATCTGCTCGACCCGGGCCATGACGGCCTGACCAAAAGTCGGTTCTGAATTGGAGACCGAACATGCCGGATGACGCTTCCATTCATAGTTACTCCGGCCGGATCTGGCCTGCCGGCCTGACCCGTGTACCTTTCTGGACCTATAAGGACCCTGACGTTCTGGCGCGGGAACAGAAGCTTTTGTTCGAGGGCCCGGTATGGAATTATCTCTGCCTCGAAACGGAAATCCCGAACGCCGGCGATTGGCGTGCGACCTATGTGGGTGAGATGCCGGTGGTCGTCGCTCGGGATTACGATGGCGGCATTGTCGCGTTCGAAAACCGCTGCGCGCATCGGGGTGCGCTGATCTGTTTGGACGACGGCGGCAACGCACGTGAGTTTCAGTGCGTCTACCATGCATGGCGAGACGATTTGCGGGGCAACCTGCGCTCGATCGCATTTCAGCGCGGAGTGAACGGCAAAGGCGGCATGCCGGCGGATT
>JBEKGV010000744.1:0-3153 GCA_050012615.1 Acetobacteraceae bacterium
CGGCCTGTAACAAGGTACGGTTCTTTATTTACGTTCGAATTCAGCACTAGTTGGGAGTGCTCGATACGCCGGCTGATTTGTCGAACTCTATATTGTACAATTGACCATCGCGCTTTTCGACGCGGCGGATATAGATGGTCTGGATGACATTGCGCGTTTTCCCGTCAATGGCGATCGGCCCGCGCGGGCTTGCGAGCTTGAAGTCTTTTAGGTCCGTCATAAACTTGTCTGCGTCGATGACGCCATTCTGCCGTTTGCCGATTTCATAAATCGTCGCCATCGTATCGAAGGCCTGCATGCCTATGAAGTCGGGACGCGTGTTTGCGCCATACATGTCCTGCCACGCTTTGACGAAAGCGTGGTTCTCCGGCGAATCGTGGGCCACGGAATAATGATGCGATGAGATAACACCCAGCGCAGAGTCCCCCACCGCCTCCAGGACATTGTCCGAAACCACATCTCCGGTCGTTATCAGTTTGATACCCGCCGCGGCCAGGCCGCGCTCGGCGAATGTTTTCATGAACGCAATGCCCATGACGCCGGCGGGCACAAACGCAAATACGGCGTCCGGCTTTGCGTCATGGGCGCGCTGTACGAACGGTCCCATTTCCAGGCTTGCCAGCGGTATCCGGGCGCTCCCGATAACCTGACCACCTCCGGCGGTGAACGCCTTGGTGAATGCCGCCTCGGCGTCGTAGCCGGGACCGTAATCCGCGACGAGTGAGAATACGGTCTTGATACCATTTTCAGTCGCCCAGGTTCCAAGCGGCGCGGCGACTTGGGCAAGCGTGTAAGAAAGCCGTGCGACGTATGGCGATCGCTCGGTAATGCCCGATGTGGCAGCTTGTACCAACAGCATTGGCTTTTTGGCCTGCGTAGCGATTGGTACCGACGCAAGTGCGCTCGGAGTGGCGATGTAACCAGCCAGAATGTCGACGTTGTCCCGGGCCACAAGCTCCTGCGAAAGCCGTTTGGCGACGTCAGGGAGAGGGCCGCCGACGTCTTTGTTGATAATTTCGATTTTCTTGCCGGCGATCCTATCGCCATGCGTCTTCACGAATAGCTTTACGCCTTCGTTGACTTTTCTCCCAAGGTCCGCAAACATACCGGAGAATTCTGCGACGAAGCCGATTTTAATCGCATCTTGCGCGTTCGCGGGAGTGTTGACATTCGCTATCGCGGCGAAGACGACAATGGCGGCGATATGTCTCGCAAGCATGGCTTGTTCCTCCGGATATTTATTCGTTGGGTGGGACGCTTCTAAAATGGCGTCTAATCTGCTGCGCTTGGTTCGCTGCGATGGTTCCTAAAGAAATACGGTCAAGTTCTTCGCCATAAGGACACTCTGCTCGATGAGAATCTTTCGCTTGGCGATCTTTAAGTCCCCATTCATTCGTCGTACCGTGTCTTCCCGGCGGCCGACCAAGAAATCGGTCTCGGTTTCAAGCCTGTTGCGATAAACGAAGAACCGGCAGCTGACCGGCATTGCTTCTCCGTCGGCCAGTGATTCACGTTTTTCAACCAGCCGGATATTGCTGATGACGTGAGAAACGCGGGACAGCGGTTCTTCGGCCCAGTGAATTCCGGTCATGAGCTGTTTAACTCGTTTTGATAGCGTATCCTTGTCGTCGTCAAACCAGCCGACCTCGTGCTCGCCCGAGGTATCGCCGGACTGGTCGCGCCAGGGGACGTTCCTTCGCAGCGGCATCCAGTAATGGACATCGTCCGTAAACAGATCGAGCCATTCCTCGTATCGTCGCCCATCCAACAAGTCGGCTTCAGTATAAAACAGGTCTTCAACTTCGCGGACGAGATCGAGATATAGAAGCCGCGAAGGCGAAACCGATAGGTTCAACATAGCTCGGCCGCTCATATCACGCTAACCTGCGGATTGCGGAGCTCGTTCCAACTGTTGGCGTCCATGAACTCGGCCCAGCGGCGGTAGAGCATGCGGGGGTTTTGCTCACTGGTAATCGGCGCCTCGGTAACAATGCCGGGAACGACCGCATGCTTTGAGCCCGAGCCCAATCCGGACTTGTAGTGATAGGGGTAGCGCCTCGCGATCAGCCCCTCGCTCGCCTGGGACGCGTACGTCCAATTTTCCATATCGTCCTGCTCCGTCATTCCGCCGGGTCCGGAATAGCGCATGTAGTATCGGCGCAGGAAATCACGGGCCTCAGGGGGTGCATCCTTATCGACAAAGTAGACGCGCCACATTTCGGTCAGATGCGGTCCACGCGGATGGGAGACGAGGATCGTGCGGGGCTGCTGCGCATGGAAAGACGTGTTTGGGAAGATGGTGCCGAGAACCGGCATCACGCCGGCAAGCTCACCCATCAACTTCACGCGCCGCTGCCAGCATTCCTGAAAATATTCGGCCGTAATCGGCGAAATGGCGTAGTCGTGCCGCGGTTCTCGAGAGGATTTGATTCCGTAGAAGAGACCATGTCCTTGCGGATATGCACTAAGCATGATGTGTCCAGGGCTATCACGGCGTGCTTTTGCGTCGCCCGGTCCGATACCGACCATTTCGACGGATCGGTGACTGACCGCGTGGAGCATGTCGCCGGCGAAGTTCTCCGAGACGAATTTCCAGTTGGACGGAACGATCCACTTCTGCGGTGAGCCAAGCAATTCGGTGCCGGCATCGCTGCCATCCCAGGCACGCATTCCTGCATCAAGTCCTTGCTTGGCCTCGCCCAGGTAGTCGTCGAAGGACGGTGCCTGCGGGTCCCATGTCGCCCAAATGGTGCCGCGCAATACCGCTAGCTGAGCTACTTCCACCAGACCCCATCCTTCCTTGGGAAAGGGGGGGGTGTAGGATTTCTCGTAGGCTTGAACTGCGACCAACTCCCCGTTTAGGCCGTAGCTCCAGCCGTGATAAGGGCAATAGAAGCTTGTGGTGTGCCCCTCGTCATAACGACAGACCTTCATTCCACGGTGGCGGCAGGTGTTGAGGAAGGCGCGGATTTTGCCGGTCTGATCGCGCGTGAGGATCACCGACTCTTCGCCCATGCGGGATACGAAAAAATCGCCGGTCTTCTTCACCTGGCTTTCATGGCCCAGATAAAGCCAGGCGCGGCCGAAAATGTGCTCCTTCTCCTGCTCATAGATATTTTTGTTGACGAAGATCTCCCGGCTGATCTCGCCCGC
>JBEKGV010000745.1:0-3149 GCA_050012615.1 Acetobacteraceae bacterium
AGCCCGATCCGCCGTCCCAGAACGCTCCAAAGCCAAACCGAGGGTGCCGCCGCCAGGCCCACGACGATCCAGATCACGGGTTCCAGCTCACGGATCGCCGGGGTGGCGCGCACGATCGCCACCAGAAACGTCGCCGTGATGACATAGCCGAACCCGAACAGCCCATACGCCACCGTCATCCGCCGCAACCGAGGATCGCTCGTCCCCGCCCCGGACGACGCACGCGAGACCGTCGTGTCGGGGCCGGAAGGCACCAGCACCGCGACCGCCAGCACGCCCAACAGAGACACCGCCCCGCTGGCCCGCCACATCGCCGTCCAGTCGCCCCCGCCTCCCAGCAGCCCGGCGACCAAAGCAGCGGACACCGCGATCCCAACCCCAACCCCGGCGAAATGCAGCGCGGCCAGACCGGGACGCCGCGCCTCCGCCAGCCGGTCGAGCACCAGAGCGGAGGCCAGGATCAGCGCCAGCGCGCTCGCCACCCCGCCCAGAAAGCGCAGCACCAGGAACCCCGGAACCGACCCGCAAAACCCCATCGCGCCGGTGGTGGCCGCGCTCGCCGCCAGCGCTCCGAGCAGCCAGACCCGGCGCGACCCAGGCAACGTGGCCCGCATGGCGCCAAGAGCACCCGCCAAATACCCGGCGAAGTTCGCCGACGCGATCAGGCCGGCGGTGGACTTGCTCAAGCCAAGCGCGACCAACATCGGCGGCAAGATCGGAGTGTAAACGAACCGGCCGATGCCGATCCCCACCGCCATGGCGATCAATCCGCCAAGCGCGATGGAAACAGGAGACCGCTCTCGCCTGACCCGCGAAGCCGCGGCCATCTGTTGATCGACCTGCTCTGACGGCATGTCCCGCTCCCACGAAGATCGTCACGCCGCGACATTAACCGCGGCTTGCTGGCACCGTTGTGTCAGTAGCGATCCGACCACGTATGCGCTGCACACACTCGAATCAAACGATTACTTGTGATAAACTCGATCGCCGAATCAGATACCCACCGGAGCCCCCGCATGGACACCGCCAGCCTGCACGTCTTCGAAGCCGTCGCCCGCACCGGCGGCATGAACCGGGCCGCAGCCGAGCTGAACACCGTCCAATCCGCCGTCACCGCCCGCATCCGTTCCCTCGAATCTGTACTGGGCTGCCCCCTGTTCGAGCGCCACAGCCGAGGCGTCGCCCTCACCGCGGCGGGAGAACGCCTGCTTCCCTACGCTCGCCGGGTGGCCTGGCTGCTCGCCGACGCCGCCCGAGCCACCCGCGACGACGGCCAACCGCGCGGCCCGCTGACCATCGGGTCACTTGAGACCACCGCCGCGCTACGTCTCTCGCCCCTGATCGCCAGCTACGCCGCCGCCTGCCCCGACGTCGACCTCGCGCTACGCCCAGGAACGACGGCGGAACTGATCGAGGCGGTGATGGACCGAAGGCTGGAGGGCGCCTTCGTCTGCGGTCCGGTCGCCCACCCATCGCTGATCGAGCAGCCGATGTTCGAAGAAGAACTGGCGATCCTCGCCGCCCCCCGCGTCACATCGGTAGAGGCGGCGACCCAGGGCGGCATCGCTCGGATCGTCGTGTTGCGTGCCGGCTGCTCCTATCGCCAGCGGTTGGAGATGCTGCTGGCCAGGCGCGGCATCGCGGTCCCGCGCATGATGGAGTTCGGCACGCTGGAGGCGATCTTCGGATGTGTGTCGGCCGGCCTCGGCATCACCCTGCTGCCGCGCGCCCTGATCGGCCCGGTCTGGCGCGCCGGCCGCGTCAGCCTGCACCTCCTGCCGCGTGAGGAGGCTCTGGTCACGACCGTCTTCATCCACCGCCGCGAGGCACATGTATCAAGCGCCCTGCGCGCCTTCCTCGATCACGTGAGGGGTGACAAGCCAAACCAGCACGGATCAGCGGTTCAAGAGGTGGCGGCAAAATGATCAAGCAGCGTCCTTGGCACTGACATGACCAGGAATGATTTTCGGGAGCTTTTCATCAGGGCGTTGGAAAGTGCCGCCGAGCATGCGGAGGCGACATTAAAGCACCCGATCCCCCGTTCCTTCCTGATCGAATTGCACGGTCCGCGATCGGTGGGCCAGGCCATGAGTATCGATGAGGCCCTCGACCAAATCCATCTTGGAAACAACCGCTTCTACAGAATCATCGATGTCGCGATTAAGCGCTCGTTGCAGAAGCAGTCTCTGGCGTTTGTGCGGGTGAGCGGTCATTCGCCCGTCGACTTTCAAAAGACCTGGGACCCCGCGACGCCTGGTCCATTCAAGCAAATCAGTGCCGAAACGATAGATGATCGGCGTGTGCCCACCGCCTGATCGCGCGCCGTCACCACAAATGGGGGCTCGAATGCATCGGCCACTTTCCTAATCCGATTTCCCCGGCCACCCACTCTGGTCTATGACCACCCTCACCCGTGGGAGTACCCATTATGAGTGATAAACCCAACATCCTCGTCGAAATCCATGGCCGCGTCGGGCTGATCCGGCTCAACCGGCCAGAGGCGCTGAACGCCCTCTGCGACGATCTGATGCGAGAATTAAAAGCTCAGCTGCTGGCGTTCGACGCGGACCGCTCGATCGGTGCGATCGTCATAACCGGCAACGAACGCGCCTTCGCCGCCGGCGCCGACATCAAGGAAATGCGCGTCCGTACCAATCCCGCGGCAATGGTCGAGGATTTCATCGGCGCCAACTGGGAAGCCGTTCTCTCCATCAAGAAACCCGTCATCGCGGCGGTCGCCGGCTTCGCGTTGGGCGGCGGCTGCGAACTCGCGATGATGTGCGACATGATCGTCGCCGCCGACACCGCCAAATTCGGTCAGCCGGAGATCAATCTCGGTGTCATTCCGGGCGCGGGCGGCACGCAGCGCCTGACGCGCGCGGTGGGCAAATCGAAAGCCATGGACATGATCCTGACCGCGCGGATGATGGACGCGGCCGAGGCGGAACGCGCCAATCTCGTATCTCGCGTGTTCCCGGCCGATCAACTTCTCCCGGAGACGTTGAAGATCGCCGAGCGGATCGCGGCCCTGTCCCCCGTCGCGGTCCAATTCGCCAAAGCGGCTGTAAACAGGGCGTTCGAGACAACCTTGATCGAGGGTGTCCGGCATGAGCGCGCGCTGTTTTTGTCCCTTTTTGGGACGCCCGATC
>JBEKGV010000746.1:0-3147 GCA_050012615.1 Acetobacteraceae bacterium
TTCTATACCGGCTGCAACCTGATGAAGACGCCGCACATCGCACTGCTGTGCCTCGATATCCTGGATGCGATGCGGGTGCCGTATCGGGTCATGGGCGGGCCGTCCTCGTGCTGCGGTGTGCTGCAATTCCGCGCGGGCGACCTCACCACATCCGGACGCATCGCTTACCGCACCATCGACCGGTTGAAGGAGGCCGCGCCCCGCGCTCTCACTTGGTGCCCGACGTGCCAGATCCAACTGGGCGAGGTGGTCGCGCCGGGCATGTCAGACGATAGTTTCGACCTGAAACCGATCGTGCTGTTCCTGGCCGAGCGGATAGACGATCTGCGCGAACTGATGATCCATCCGGTCAACAAACGCGTCGGACTGCACGAGCATCCGGGTGTCGGAGGCGTTACTGAATCGGCTCAGGCCATTCTGCGGGCGATCCCTGGCCTGGACTTCGTCGATTTGCGCCAGCCGCGTCTTGGTTACCATTGCAACATGTTGGCACCGCTGCCGGACTTCAAACGCTCGGTGCACCTTCAGCAGTTGGAGGACGCCGAACAAGCCGGTGTCACCGCCCTTGCCGGCATCTACCACGCCTGTCATCGCGAACTCTGCAGCCATGAGCGGGACTGGCCATTCGAAGTTGTCAACTTCCTCGAACTCGTGGGCGAGAGCATGGGTCTGACGCGGCCCGACCTCTTCAAGCGCCTGAAACTAATGCAGGACGTCGATGCGATCCTGGCCGAGACGGCCACGATGATCGAGACGCACCATCTCGATCTCGACGAGGCCCGTGCCATCATCGCAAGGGATATGTTGGGGGAGCAGCCCCTACCGTTGGGCCGAGGTGGCTAAACTCCAACCTGTTCGCAACCACGCGGTAAGCCGGCCGGACGCATAAGAGAGCGTCCGAGGCGGAGCGCCCGTTGTCCTCATCCCAAACGGTTTCGTTCGTTCCAGGCCGAGGTTCGCGGGTCACGCCGAAGGTAGCGGCGGCGGCCTTGCCGGCGATTCTGCTGCTCGGCTTCGGATTGCGGCTCGGCGCGGGTCTCTCCCAGACCCACGTGCTGTTCTACGACGAAACGATGCAGTACTTCGAGCAAGGCCACCGGCTGGCGTTTGGTACTGGCGTGGTGCCCTGGGAGTACGACGAGGGTGTCCGTTCCTGGCTGCTGCCCGGCCTGATCGCCCTGGTGATGCGGGCAAGCGCCTGGTTCAGCGACGATCCGATGATTTACGTCGATCTGGTTCGAACGCTGTGCGTCGTCCTGTCGATGGTGGTCGTTTTCGTGGGCTACCGTATGGGCGAACGTACCGGCGGTCGCTCAGGGGCGATCGTGACGGGCGGCTTCTGCGCGATTTGGTGCGATCTGATTTATTTCGCTCCCGCTGTGATGCCGGAAATCATCGCGGCGCATTGTGCCATCGCCGCCCTGTTTCTCGGTGAACGCAAACGCACGGCACGCCGGGTGTTCTGGATCGGAGTTCTGTACGGGACGGCGGTCTGTTTGCGATACCAATACGCTCCCGCACTGGTTTTACCAGCCGTTTGGCAATACCGCCGCGACCTGGCTTGCTGGCGGTGGCTTTTTTTAGGCTCCGCCGCGGTGCTCCTGCCGTTCTCCGGAGTGCTGGATGCGATCACCTGGGGCTCGGCGTTCCAGTCGATCTGGCTGAATTTCGATCGCAACTCACTGCAAGGGGTAGCGACCGCGATCGGCACGGAGCCGCTGAGCTACTATCTCAGGTATCTGGCCGTCGGACTGATGCCGCTACCGCTGATGCTCGGGCTCGCGGCGGTGGGCTCGACACGATTCCCTGCCTTGGCGATCGCCGCCGCGGGGACTTTGGTCATGCACAGCCTGTTGCCGCATAAAGAGGTGCGGTTCATCTACCTCGCGATCGCCGCTGCGCCGATTCTGATCGGACTCGGGGCGACCCGCGCGATACAGTTGCTCACGGTCCGGCACGGCGCGTGGACGAATACCGTGGGGACATGGTCATTTCTGGCGCTTGGTGCCGGCTTGTCGTGGTTCATCGCCACCACGCCACTGGGTGCTCGATGGGTGTTTCAGCGCGGTATGATACATGCCTTCCTCGCCGCGCACCGGGAGCCCAATCTGTGCGGACTCCAGGTCCGGGACATCCCCGCCTGGAAAAGTGGCGGATACACTTATCTGAACCGCGACGTCCCGTTGACGTTCGATCCCTTTGTCCCGGAGGTGCGGCTGCCCGGTGTCGCGGCCCCGTTACGTTTCATGGTGGAGCGCGAAGGAGGCCCGGTGCCGCAATTCCGCAGCCCATACTCACACGTGATCGCTGAGGCGGCGCACCCGCCGGCGGGGTTCGACCGGGTCGAATGCTTCCCGGACGACGCGCAGCCGGGAGAGCCTGCGTTGTGTCTGTTCCGGCGACCGGGTGGATGCTTTTAAGGCGTCACACGAACTCTCTTGCACACATGCGGATATCTTTATATGACCCCGTTACCAAACAGGAGTGACACGAATGGCCAGCGCCACCACAACCCAGGATTTCAAGGTTAAGGACTATTCGCTGGCTGATTGGGGGCGCAAGGAAATCAACATGGCCGAGGACGAGATGCCCGGCCTGATGTCGATACGCTCGGAATTCGGCACCAGCAAACCATTGAAGGGCGCTCGCATCGCTGGCTGCCTGCATATGACCATTCAGACCGCCGTGCTGATCGAGACT
This sequence comes from Acetobacteraceae bacterium, assembly GCA_050012615.1. Classification (GTDB taxonomy): domain Bacteria; phylum Pseudomonadota; class Alphaproteobacteria; order Acetobacterales; family Acetobacteraceae; genus Rhodopila. The sequence goes on from JBEKGV010000746.1 coordinate 2,701, forward strand.
CTGACGACCCTCGGAGCGACCGTACGCTGGTCCTCCTGCAATATTTTCTCGACCCAGGATCATGCGGCCGCGGGCGTCGCCGCGGCGGGCACGCCGGTGTTCGCCTGGAAGGGCATGAACGACGAAGAATTCTGGTGGTGCATCGAGCAGACGATTCGCGGCCCGGGCGGCTGGACGCCGAACATGATTCTGGATGACGGCGGCGACCTGACGCTGCTGATGCATCAGAAGTATCCGGAGATGCTGAAAGACGTGCGAGGCATCTCCGAGGAAACCACGACGGGTGTGCATCGGTTGTGGGACATGGCGAAGGCCGGAACACTGCTGACGCCGGCGATCAACGTGAACGACAGCGTGACCAAGTCGAAGTTCGACAATTTGTACGGTTGCCGCGAATCCCTGGTCGACGGTATCCGCCGCGGCACCGACGTGATGATGGCAGGGAAG
>JBEKGV010000747.1:0-3142 GCA_050012615.1 Acetobacteraceae bacterium
TCGCAAACAACGAACGCGCCCGGCCGGAGACGCGGAGCAACCAACTCCAGCGCCGGCCGAGCCATCGGGACCCAGATATCCACCAGCATGAAATCCACAGGCCCATCGACGTCTTTGAGCGTCTCGCGCAAATCCCCTTCGCGGAGATCGATGAAATCGCTCAGGCCGGCTTCGTCGAAATGCCGGCGCGCCGCTGACGCCTTGTTTGGTTCGTATTCGGTGCCGATCACCACGCCGCTGCCGCCCGTCGCGCGGACATTGTCTCGCACGGCGGCGGCGAGATAGAGCGTCGAAACCCCATAAGACGTGCCCGCCTCGATAATCCGCCGCGCATTGTTCGCCCGGCAGAGCAGATAGCAGAACTCCGCCTTGTCACGATCCAGCGCGACAAGTTTATCTTTCCGAAAATTCTTAAGGTCTTCGTCCGCGGCGGGATACGCGCCGCCGGCTTTCTGAGCCAGATAGAGGTCGATCGTCGCGATCTGCTCGTCGCTTGTGGCGTGCAGGCCCGCGAGCAGACGTTCCAGTTCCGGATCGTTAATGACGCTCATGCGAGGGTTCCTTCACTGGTATGGACCGCACGTGATCTTCTTACTCCGGCAATGCCACGCCGTCATCGCTTGTGCTGACAGTCGTCGTACTTGCGAAGTGCCGCCAAGAGATTAAGCTGTCGGCAAACCCGTGGAGAAAACCGCCATGATCGACATGCATGCCCATTGGAAACCCGCCGAAGTCGCCGACGCCCTGCGCGCCCGCGCCAAAGAGCCGCGCATCGTGCGCGATCAGGACGGCGTCGAGGTGCTGAAGACACGCATGAGCGAGGAGCCGCTCGCAAATGCCTTCGATGATGTCGATTTCCATCTCGGTCGCATGGACCGCCAGGGGGTCGAAGTGAGCGTGCTATCGCTCGTCGGTACGTTCTGCTGGATCGAGTCCCAGCCGCTGGACGTGTCCGTGCCTCTGTGCCAGCGCGTCAACGACAGGCTTTCGGCGATTTGCCAGGAGCATCCGGGCCGCTTCGCCGCGTACGCCGCTCTGCCGCTGACGGACATGTCCGCCGCGGCGGCCGAACTCGATCGAGTGCTCGCGATGCCGGGCATGATCGGCGCGCAGATACCGGGCAACTACTTCCTGACGCGCAGTGATGGGGAAGCGATGCGTCCGCTGCTGGAAGTCGCCAACCGCCATCACGCGGTTCTGTTCATCCACCACGGCCCCCGGCCGGGCGACGCTTATCCCAAGGTCGCGAGCGACACGGACAACGCCCGCCGCCGCAACGGGACGCTCGACATGCAGGCGAGCCTGTCGTCGGTGATGGTGACGCTGTGCCTGACCGACCTGCTTGCCTCGTACCCCGACGTGACGATCCAGGTGCACAACCTGGGCGGCAATATCCCTTACGAAGTCGAACGGATGGACCACCGGTCGATGCTCGACACGCCGAACGAGGAGCTGCCGTCGGCGCGCTTCCGTAGGGCAGGGGTGTATGTCGACTGCAACTCGTTCGGCCCGCGCGCGATCGAGGCGGCAGTGGAACTTTACGGCGCCGATCGGATCGTGTGCGGCACGGACGGGAGTGCGTTCGGCGTCGACTGGACGCGGAAGGCATTGGCGGAAGCACGGATCAGCGAGGAAGCGCGGGAGGCGATCCTGAAGGGGAACGCGGCCGCGATGATCGCGAGGGTCGAGAAGGTGTCGGAGCGGGAGACGGCGGCCGCCTGATCGCCGAGGGCGGCGGCCTTCGCGGCTCAGTCCAGGTAGAACTCCTCGACGGTCACCGTGATGCCGGGTGGATCGAGCGTGATTTCGCCGGACGCGAAAACCTGTGTGGCGACCTGGTCGTTCGGCATTCGCGAGTGTCGAACGATCCGCTGTTCGTCAGGCCAGACGATCAGGTAGTGTTGCACCGACGGCAGCTTGAAGTAAGCTCGTAGTTTGGTTGCTCGATCCCTCGTGCCACTGTCAGGGGATATCACCTCAATCAGAACGAGAGGGTCGGGGACTTTGGTCGAGTCATTCGGAAGCCGGGGTCCGCAACGTAGGACGGCGTCGGGTTCGAAGTCGCTGTCTTCGACCTGAATGGTCATGCCGTCGGCGAAAGCTTCGCATGACGTCAGGCCGGCTTTGGTGATGGCACGCTCCAACGCATTGCACGCCGCGTGCTTGCGCCGGTTATGCGAGGCCCGTTCGGGCGCCATTGCGACCACGACGCCGTCGATACGCTCGAACCGGCCGGAAGGCTGTTGCCCGGTCCAGGCCAGGAACTCTTCCCGGGTCAAGGGGGCGTCGGGCGCGTGGGTCTCGGCGCGTGCCATGGTGGAACCTCGGGGTCTCTCGTGGCAGTGGTCATACGGGCGGGCGGTGGGTCAACAGGGAAATGGAGTGTCGATTCACAACCCGCCTCAAATCGTGCTACAAATCGGGCTTCCCTCTCCCGAGGCGGGCATGGCAGAAATCGACTGGTCGAAATGCGACGACGTTGAACGGGTTCCAGGCAAGGTATCCGGTCAGTGGATTGTCGTGGGCACCCGCATCCTCGCAGCCTGCGTGACGGACAACGCGGATAGTTCTCCGGAAGAGATAAACGACATGTTCCCGGGTCTGGGTGTCGAGCGGACGCGGCGGATCCTCGAGTACTCGAGGCAACATGCCGAACATCCGCATCCTGCTGGATAATAACGTCCCGATTCACATTATTCCGCTGCTGCGTCCTCACGATGTTGTCCACGCCTCAACGATCCGGTGGGGCGTGATCACCAATGGTGAGCTAATTCGAGCGGCCCAGAAGGCCGGGTTTGCCGCGATCATCACCTGTGACCAAAACATACGGCACCAACAGCGCCTGGCGGGCCAACCCCTCGCCTTTTTCGTGCTCACGACCACGCACTGGCCAACCATTCGAGAAAACCTGTCCCTGCTGACCGATGCAATCGATCAGATTGCTCCTGGTGGTTACGTAACCGTTCCATTACCCAGACCACCTCGGGTGCGCCGGCCGTACCCGCCCCAGCCTTGATTGTCCGGCCTGAGGTTGACGCGGAGAGATTCCGGCTCGGGCGATTGCAATCTGGGTCGGTAGGGAAGCCGTCATCGGAGGCCTGGAAGTCGCTCTGGCATGAACCCCTCGAACTCCATACCCTGA
>JBEKGV010000748.1:0-3141 GCA_050012615.1 Acetobacteraceae bacterium
CCACGACGCGCAATGCCTGAATTATCTGCGTGCGACCGGCCTTACCGCGTGCTTGTTGATGAATTTCGCCAATCCTCGCCTGGAGATCAGGCGCCGGGTCAACGGCTTCTGATCCCATCGCCGTCGCGGCGGTTGCCCGCCTGGCTCCTGGAATCAGGTCCGGGCGGTCCTATCGTCTGGCCGATTTGCAGCGTTTATTTCGCTGCGAACCCTTAGCGCGTCATCTTTTCGATGGTGGTGATCAGTTCCTCGACCTTGTGCCGCTGATCGGTCGCGTCGCCCGAGGCGAACGCGTCCGCCACGCAGTGCGACACGTGATCGTGCAGGATCTTCTCCTCCACTTTGTGCAGCGCCGCGCGAACCGCGTTGATCTGCGTCAGTACCTCCACGCAATAGCGGTCGCATTCTATCATGCGAAGCAGACCGCCGACCTGACCCTCAATGCGTTTGAGCCGTTTGGTGACCTCGGACTTCGTGGCGTCATGCATGGCGTTCGGTCCTTGATACCATACCCCGGAGGGGTATATACGCCATCGACCGGCCAATGTCACGTCGTTTTGACCATGCCGGATCGGGAGTGCGCTGATGGCCGACGCCGCCTTCGACAACAACCATCTCCACCACGAACCGGACAGCGAGGCCGCGAGCGCGACCGACCCGGTGTGCGGCATGGCGGTCGACGTGGGGGTGTCGAAACATCACACCGGCCACGCCGGTCGAAATTTTCATTTCTGCTGTGCGCGTTGCCGCGACAAATTCATCGCGGACCCCGCCTTCTATCTCACGCCAGCGACCGCATCGAACCAGCCGCCAGCGACCGGCACGATCTACACCTGCCCGATGCACCCGGAAATCCGGCGAGAAGCGCCCGGAAGTTGTCCGATCTGCGGCATGGCGCTCGAGCCCTTGACGATCACCGCCGAAGCGCCGCCAAACCACGAACTCGCCGATATGACTAGACGCTTCTGGATCGGCCTCGCGCTATCGCTACCGGTGGCCGTGTTGGCGATGGCGGAACACGTGCCATGGCTCGGCATGCATCATGTCGTGCCCGGCGCGGCATCGGCCTGGATCCAACTCCTGCTCTCAACTCCGGTCGTCCTTTGGGCCGGCCTGCCATTCTTCCAGCGAGCCTGGGCGTCGGTCGTGAACCGCAGCCTGAACATGTTTAGTTTGATCGCGCTCGGTACCGGTGCCGCGTATCTCTACAGCCTGATCGCGACCCTTGCGCCGGGAGTGTTCCCGGCGGGGTTCCGGGGCATGGACAATACGGTTCCGGTCTATTTTGAATCGGCATCGGTCATCACCATTCTCGTGCTTCTGGGCCAGGTTCTCGAATTGCGCGCGCGCGAACAAACCGGCGGAGCAATCCGTGCGTTACTCAACCTCACGCCGAAGACGGCATGGCGATTGGGGGACAACGGCGAGGACGAGGAAATCCGCGTGGCGGACATCCATCCTGGTGACCGGCTGCGCGTTCGGCCCGGCGATGGCGTGCCGGTGGACGGCACGGTGTTGGAAGGCACCAGCGCGGTCGATGAAGCCCTGGTGACCGGTGAATCCATGCCCGTGGCGAAACTACCTGGCGATCGGCTGATTGGCGGTACCGTCAACGCGACCGGCGCATTGGTCATGCGGGCGGAAAAGATTGGCTCCGAAACGATGCTTTCGCGGATCGTTGCATTAGTGGCGGAGGCTCAACGTACCAGGGCGCCGATCCAGCGCATGGCGGACAGGGTGTCAGGTTACTTCGTTCCGGCGGTGCTGGCCGTGGCACTCGCGGCGTTCGCGGCATGGGCCGTGTGGGGTCCGCCGCCGTCACTGTCGTATGGTCTGATCGCCGCCGTGTCCGTGGTTATCATAGCATGCCCCTGCGCTCTTGGATTGGCGACGCCAATGAGCGTCGGTGTCGGTATCGGCAAAGGCGCCACGGCCGGCGTACTGATCAAATCCGCCGAGGCGCTTGAGCGCATGGAAAAGGTGAACACTCTGTTGGTCGACAAGACCGGGACGCTGACGGAGGGGAAACCCACAGTGACCCACATCGTCCTCGCGCCGGGAATGACAGAGGCTGACATCCTGCCGCTCGCCGCCGGACTGGAGCGGTCGAGCGAACATCCACTCGCCGCCGCCATCGTCGTCGCCGCGCGCGAACGAGGCATGCCGGCGCCGGAGGCATCGGATTTCGCCTCGGTCACGGGGAAAGGCGTCACAGGCAATGTCGGCGGCCGGGCGATAGTACTGGGCAGCGCGCAGTATATGGATGATCTCGGAATCGCGTTCGGTGCTTTGGTCCGGCAAGCCGATGAACTGCGATCCGATGGCGCGACCGTGTTGTATTTGGCCGTGGATGGGAAACCGGGAGCGGTGATCGCCGTCGCCGATCCGATCAAGGCGACGACATTGGCCGCGCTCGACAGTTTGCGCGCCGACGGCGTGCGCATCGTCATGTTGACCGGCGACAACCAGGCGACGGCCGACGCGATCGCTCGGAAACTGGGTATCCAGGACGCCCGAGGCGGTGTGTCGCCGGAAGACAAGCACCGGATCGTTCGCTCCTTGAGGGCCGAGGGAAGAGTCGTCGCCATGGCGGGGGACGGGGTGAACGATGCGCCCGCGCTCGCCGAGGCGGATGTCGGGATCGCTATGGGCACGGGCACCGAGGTGGCGATCCAGAGCGCCGGGATCACGCTGGTGAGAGGCGACCTCGCCGGTATCGCTCGAGCGCGGGCTTTGAGCCGGGCGACGATGCGCAACATCCGGCAGAACCTGGTGTTCGCGTTCCTGTATAACGCGATCGGCGTTCCCGTCGCGGCGGGGGTGCTTTATCCGGCATTCGGATTGTTGCTGAGCCCGATTGTTTCGGCGTTGGCGATGGCGCTGAGTTCGGTGTCCGTGATCGGCAATGCGCTGCGGCTGCGGCACGTTCGGCTATAGCCGCGCCGGGCGGACGGGCGATGCGTCCGCCGCCCACCAATTCACGGTTAATTAAGCTGAAACCATGACCAAATGTTCGACAATGCCGTCATCGATCGGCATACTGAATGCCTTGCCACCAAGGCGATTGTGCCAAAAAGCCGGGGCGTCGGCTCACGTTGTCGCACGGCCAGGGACACCAACATGAGTGGACCGCTTTACGGA
>JBEKGV010000749.1:0-3140 GCA_050012615.1 Acetobacteraceae bacterium
AGTGAACACAGTTACGCTGCCCGTGGGATGCACGCGGATATTGGCGACCTCGTAAAGACCCGCGCGGGCGCCGAGCGATCCGACAACGGCGGATGGTGCGATGCCGCAGGCCTCAAGGTACGTCGAAATGCCGATCCCCCGCAGCTTGCCGCGTGCTTTGGCCGCGGCGCGGCGAGGCTCGAAGCCCGCCCAATCGGCGTTCTTCAACGCCACGGCGAGGGTGGTCTGGTAGTCGCCACTGTCATATTGCAACGCCACCGGTGTTTGATACGGAAATGCATCGGCGGGAATGAAGTTGCGCCTGCGGATTTCAACCCGATCGATGCCGGTATCATAAGCGACGGCGTCCACCAGGCGTTCCAGCAGGAACGTGGCCTCCGGCCGGCCCGCGCCGCGATAGGCGTCGACCGGCACCGTGTTGGTGAACACCGCCTTGACCTCGCAGTAAATCACCGGAGTTTTGTAAGTTCCGGCAAGCAGGGTCGCGTAAAGATACGTCGGCACGCAGGGCGCGAATGTCGAGAGGTAAGCACCCATGTTCGCCTGGGTCGACACGCGCAGCCCGAGGAACGTTCCTTGTACGTCGATGGCCATCTCCGCCGTGCTGACGTGATCGCGGCCGTGCGCGTCGGACATGAAGCTCTCAGTTCGTTCCGCGGTCCACTTCACTGGGCGGCGCACTTTGGCGGAAGCCCAGGTGACGATGGCTTCTTCGGCGTAATGATAGATTTTGGATCCGAAACCACCGCCAACGTCGGGGGCGACAACACGTAGTTTGTTTTCTGGAATGTGAAGCACGAAGGCGCCCATCAGCAGCCGGATGACGTGCGGGTTCTGGCTGGTGGTGTAAAGCGTGTATTCGCCGGAGTTGACGTCGTAATCTCCAACCGCGGCACGCGGCTCCATCGCGTTGGGGATGAGCCGGTTGTTCGTTAGATCCAGACGAACGACTTTGTTCGCACTCGCGAATACTCCATCGACGATGGCTTTATCACCGATGTGCCAGTCGTAACAAACATTCCCGGCCACATCGTCATGAACTGTCGCGGCACCTGATGCGAGCGCGGCCGCCATGGTCGCGACGGCGGGAAGGTCGGTGTAATCGATCGTCAGCAGTTCGGCCGCGTCTTTCGCTTGCTGTTTGGTTTCGGCGATGACGACGGCGACGGGGTCTCCCACATGGCGGACCTTGCCGACGGCGATGACCGGATGCGGCGGCTCCGCCATCGGTGAGCCATCTTTGCTGTGGATCTGCCAACCGCAGGGCAGGCCGCCGATATTCTCGGCCGCCATGTCGGCACCGGTGAAGACCGCTACGACACCTGGCGCTTTCGACGCCGCCGCACTATCGATACCGTTGATTTTCGCATGCGGCCGGTCGGATCGTTTTACATAGGCATGCAGCTGCCCAGGACGATTGATGTCGTCCGTGTAATTGCCGCGGCCGTTCAGGAAGCGCGCGTCTTCCTTGCGGCGAACGGATGCACCGATGCCTTCGAAGGCCATGGCGTTATCTCCCTGTACTTGCGATTATGCTTTGCCGTGCATCAACGGATGCGCGGCCGCGATCGCTTTTACTATGTTATGATAACCGGTGCAGCGGCAGAGGTTGCCTTCCAAGCCGTCGCGGATTTCCTGCTCCGTGATACCGGCCGGGTGATTGTTCACGAGATCGATCGCGGACATCACCATGCCCGGCGTGCAAAAGCCGCATTGCAGGGCGTGATGCTCCCGGAACATTTCCTGCATCGGGTGCAGCGTCCCGTCCGGCTTCGCCAGACCTTCGATCGTGAGAACGTTGGTGCCTGCTGCCTGCACCGCGAGCATCGTGCACGACTTGGCGGAGATGCCGTCGACATGTACCACGCAGGCGCCGCATTGTGACGTATCGCAGCCGACATGGGTTCCGGTCAGCGCCAGCTTCTCTCGCAACAGTTCCACCAACAGGGTGCGGTTTTCAACCTCCACCGTGTGCTGCTTGCCGTTTACCGTCAGGGTTACCTGAGGCATCGCGCCCTCCCCTTATCTCGACCAAACATACTGGCTCAACATACTGGCTCAACTCTGGGCCGGAGTGTGGTCATGCGGCCGGTCCCGGTCAAGCGGTGGCTCGATTTGTTCACGGCCGGACGGCGGGTGTCTCGATCTGCATTCCGTTGGCGCGTACCGCCAAGAAAAACGCGAGCGCCGTCGCCTCCGGAGAGTCCGGCGAGTACGGTTCCGCTCTCACACCAACCATGCAGTTTCGCAACCTCCGGTAGAGCGACCCCATTCCTTGCCACTCGAGGCGATATTCGGGGTAGCCGTTTGGATGACCCTGGGGAATAAGACTGCCGCCCAGTGAGAGGCCCGCGCGGTCCTCGTGGCACTCGGCACAAGACAAGTTCAATTGCCCCATCCGCTCGCGAAACAAGGCCGCGCCGTCGGACAGGTAAGGTTCGCGCGGTTCGGCGGCTAATGCCATGCCGCGCGACTGCAACCCGACCAGCGTGGACAGGCTCAGGAGCTTGTCGTCGTCCCACGCGAACGAACCGGCGCCCATGTGATTTGTGCGGCAGAGATTAATCCGTTGCTCCAGCGTGACCATCAGGCCGCGCTTCGAATCGAAGGCAGGATAACGTGCCGACACGCCGCGGAGTGAGGTGACGTCGCCATGACAACCGGCACACGATTTCCCCTCGGTGCCGTCCGGTTCAGACCACAGTGCCTCACCCTGCTTTACCCACAGGAAAGCCGGATTGGCGGCATCGTCATCCTGCATCGCCCGCGTCTCGGGACTGGCGTCATCGTAGCCGGACCGCCGCTCGCCGGCGCCAATCACCAGGATCGCGGCCGCGATGAGCGCGAGCAGGCACTTCATGTCAGCGTGATTGCAGCGGTTTCCGTCTGGGTCACACCGTGATCGTCGGTAAACGTCAGCGCCAGAGTACCGCTTTTCTCGGCCACGACACTGAAGGACAGAAACGGGTTCGCGGCGATGGCGGGAAAGAACTCCGCCTCCAGGACAGTCTCGCCATCGAGCGTACACATAAAGTGATTGATGATGTCGCGGGGAATCGTTTGGCCAAGCTGATCGCGCCGTTGTCCGCTTTCCATCGGATGCGAGATCAGCACTTTGACGTCGAACGGTTCTTTGGCGG
>JBEKGV010000750.1:0-3134 GCA_050012615.1 Acetobacteraceae bacterium
ATCCAATGCCGCATCGATCCAGGCGGCCGCGGCTTCCTCCACGGCTGTCATAGCCTCATCGAGGTTGTCACCAGCCGAAAAACAGCCCGGGAGATCAGGAACGACGACGCCAAAGGCAGTGGTTTCGGTTCCTGGTTCGATCACGATGGGATAGCGCATATCTGTTTCCTTATAGGCCCGCTTGCTTTCGGATAGCGGCAACGATGCCAACGCCGAGGTCCTTTCTGGGATGTGGAACGACAACAAGACCTGGGCGCGTGGGATGCCTGAAAACGTGATGCGAGCCGCGGATCCGATTAAGGACCCGCCCGGCGGCTTCCAACTCACCGATGATCGCCGCACTTTGCATTGTCCGCATCATACACACGACACCAGCCAAGTCTTAACGAAACCTGCGCACCGTCTTTCTTGACTCCTCCCCGCCCGTCGCTATAACCCGCGCTTCCCAGGCCGCCGGGCTACCCCGCCGGCCTACCTAGTCCTGGAAAGTCGATCCTATGTTCGCTGTCATCCGCACCGGCGGAAAACAGTATCGCGTCGCCCCCGACATGGTGCTGAAGGTCGAGAAGCTGGACGCCGAGGCGGGCGCAACCATCACGTTCAACGACGTTCTGTGCGTTGGCGGCGACGGCGGTCTGACCATTGGCGGCCCCACCGTTCCCGGTGCCTCCGTCACCGCGACCGTGATCGCGCAGGATCGGCTGGACAAGGTCATCATCTTCAAGAAGCGTCGCCGGCAGAACAGCCGCCGCCGCAACGGCCATCGTCAGCACGTCACAGTGTTGCGGGTCTCCGGCATCAACGCGGCCTGAGGAGCAACTTCCTATGGCACACAAAAAAGCAGGCGGTTCCTCCCGCAACGGACGCGATACCGAAGGTCGCCGCCTGGGCGTCAAGAAATCCGGTGGCCAGAGCGTCGTCGCCGGCAACATTCTGATCCGTCAGCGCGGCACCCAATGGCACCCCGGGACCAACGTCGGCCTGGGCCGCGACCACACGATCTTCGCCCTATGCGATGGCACCGTGGAATTTCGCCGCAAGTCCGGTGACAAGGTTCACGTGTCCGTCGTGCCGCGCCCGGCTCTGGCAGCCGAGTAACCCGCGCGGCCTCCCGCGTGCTACGATCATGGGGGCCGCGGCCCCCATTTTCATTCGCGAGACACGATGAAGTTCCTCGATCAATGCAAAATCTATCTCCGCTCCGGTGATGGCGGCGATGGTGTGGTCGGCTTCCGGCGGGAAAAATACATCGAATTTGGCGGTCCCGATGGCGGCAACGGCGGCCGTGGCGGCGACATCGTGTTCGAGGCCCAGGAGAACCTGAATACGCTGATCGACTTCCGCTACAGTCAGCATTTCCGGGCGAAAAAGGGCGGTAACGGCTCGGGCGCCGACCGGACCGGAGCAGGCTCGCCGAACGTCGTGATCAAGGTCCCGATCGGGACACAGGTTTTCGCCGAAGATCAGGAAATGCTGCTGGCCGACCTGGATCGGCCAAGCAAACGTGTGACGTTGCTGCGCGGAGGTGATGGCGGATTCGGCAACGCGCATTTCAAGACATCGACGAACCGGGCCCCGCGCAAATCGACCAAAGGCTGGCCGGGCGAGGAGAGATGGGTCTGGCTGCGTCTCAAACTGATCGCCGACGCCGGATTGATCGGCCTACCGAACGCCGGAAAGTCGACCTTTCTCGCCGCGACGACCGCCGCTCGGCCGAAAATCGCGGACTACCCGTTCACCACGCTCCATCCTCAGCTCGGTGTCATCCGGCTGTCGATGTCCGAGGAATTCGTGCTCGCGGACATTCCTGGTCTGATCGAGGGCGCGCATGAGGGTGCCGGCCTCGGAGACCGGTTCCTCGGGCACGTGGAACGCTGTGCCGTCCTGCTGCACCTCGTCGATGGCTCTGCCGGGGACGTGGTTCGCACGTGGCGGACCGTGCGGGAGGAATTGTCCGCATACGGCGGTGGACTGTCGGACAAGCCGGAATTGATCGGTCTCAACAAGATCGACGCCATGACGCCACGGGAAATCTTGGCACGCGCGGCGGCGTTGCGCAAAGCATCGGGACGACCGGTGATGCTGCTGTCGGGAGTGACCGGCCAGGGTGTGCCGGAAGTGCTGCGAGCACTGCAGAACTGTATCCACGATACGAGGCAAGAGGCCGCATGACGCCGTCGCTCGCCAACGCACACCGTGTCGTCGTCAAGATTGGCAGCGCCCTGGTCGTGGACGAGAAGGCCGCCGCGCCACGAACCGCCTGGCTCACGGGAGTGGCCGAGGATATCGCCGCACTTCGTGCTCGCGGCACCGAGGTGATCGTCGTCTCCTCCGGCGCCATCGCACTGGCGCGCCGGGCCCTCGGTCTGACCCGCCGGCAATTGAAGCTTGAGGAAAAGCAGGCAGCCGCGGCGGTCGGCCAAATCCGGCTCGCCCAGGCGTGGACCGAGGCTCTGTCGGCCCGTGGCATGACAGCGGCCCAATTGTTGTTGACGTTGGACGATACGGAGGACCGCCGCCGTTACCTTAACGCCAGAGCCACTCTTACGACGCTGCTCTCACTTGGCTGCGTCCCGGTGATCAACGAGAACGATACCGTGGCGACCGCGGAGATACGCTTCGGAGACAATGATCGACTCGCCGCGCGCGTAGCGGAAATGGTGCGCGCGGACATCATGGTGTTGCTGTCCGACATTGACGGCCTCTACACCGCCGACCCCCGGCGCGATCCGACCGCCGAACATTTGCCGGTCGTGGCTTCATTGACGCCGGAGATCGAGGCAATGGGCGGTGACCCGCCGCCCGGCTACTCCTCCGGCGGCATGCGAACGAAGCTAGTGGCGGCGCGGATCGCCACACAGGCAGGCGTCGCGATGGCGATCGCCCGGGGACACGTGGAGCATCCGTTGCGCGCGTTGGAGGAAGGCGCTCGCTGCACCTGGTTCCTTCCAGCACCGGATGGTCCATCCGCGTGGAAGCGATGGATCGCCGGGTCCCTGGCGCCGCAAGGCGTGTTCACGGTCGACGGCGGCGCCGCTAGCGCATTGAGGGATGGGCGCTCTTTACTGCCCGCGGGAGTGCGCGTTGTTGAAGGAACCTTCCAGCGCGGCGACCCGGTGCTCGTTCGCGGTCCC
>JBEKGV010000751.1:0-3353 GCA_050012615.1 Acetobacteraceae bacterium
TGACCATCGGCGGAATATCCGCTTCCCTCGCCGGTAGAGCGAAAGCAGACCGCCCGCTCTCCACCCTTTGCCGAAATTCAAACTGAGGCACTACCCGGCACGGATGAAGGCGCGGATCCGTTCGCACAAGTCGAGTCAGGCGAGCGTTCCTTTCGCGCGGTTCGCGCCGGTTGAATAATCCTATAACGAATCAATCCATTACACGCCGACGGCGCTCGCGGCCACGCTCAGGACCACGCATTCCGCGATCACTTCGCCGGCGCCAAGCACGTCACCCGTGTGCCCGCCGATCTGACGTTGCGCCAGCGAGGCCACCGCCAGTGAGGCGCCGAGCGCGGCGACGATGACCGCGACGGCGGGCTCTGCCCGCAGCGCCACAAGGCAAACAATGGCGGCCATGACCAGGCCCGCGGTGGACCTCCAAGCGCCAACGCGCCATAGCTGCCGATGTGACTGTCGCGCATGATCTCCAGCTTGCGCGATGGCGTGGCGCCTCCGCCGAACCCGTCCGCCGTGTCCGCCAGGCCGTCTTCGTGCAGGGCGCCGGTGGCGAGCATCGTCGCCGCCAAAGTCCAGGCGGCAGCGAGCAGCGGCGGCATGCCGAGCCGATAGGCGAGCCAATAGACGATGGCTCCGAGGGCGTTGACCGCGAGCCCCACGATGGGAAAAGCCCAGACGCAGCGCCCGATATCCGAGGGCACGCGTGGCCGGCCGACGTACGCGGCGGGCAGCCGGGTCAGCAGCAGGAAGGCGGCCAGCAATTCGGTCAGCAGATCGCGTGGCCTCGCGATCACGTGCGATTGTCGACCGCTGCCTCGGCGAACGTCGCCATGCCGGTATGACACGCGACGGCCGCACGCAGCAGGGGTACGGCCAGCGCCGCCGCGGATGCCTCGCCGAGCCGCATGCCAAAATCCAGCAGAGGCGTAAGGCCGAGGGCCTTGGCCAGGATACGATGTCCCGCCTCGGCGGAGAGATGCGCCAGCATCGTATGATCAAGCCCGCCCGGCGTCAGGCGGGCAAGAGGTGCCGCGGCGGAAGTGCAGACGAAGCCGTCCAGCAGCACCGGAATCCCGTTCCGGCGGGCGGCGAGAGTCGCACCGAGAATAGCCGCGAGTTCCCGTCCGCCGAGCGCCATGGCGATCAGCAATGGATCGCCGAGCCAGGCGGCATGGCGTTTCAAACCGTCGTCAATCACGTTTCGCTTGCGGAGCAGGCCGGCATCGTCGATCCCGGTGCCTCGGCCGGCCCAATGCGCGCCGTCGCCCCCGAACAGTGCCGCCGCGACGGCAGCGGCAGCGGTCGTGTTGCCGATGCCCATCTCGCCCAGGCAGACCAGGTCGCGATCGGGGCGGATCGCGTCGTAGCCGGTGGTGACGGCGCGCAGGAAGTCCGGCTCGTCCATGGCCGGCGCCTCGGTGAAGTCTCGCGTTGGCGTTTCGAGTTCCAGCGGGACGACGCGCAGGTCGGCCGACGCGACACGTGAAAGCTGATTGATCGCCGCACCGCCATGGGAGAAATTGGCGACCATCTGGGCGGTCACGCTCGCCGGAAACGGTGAGACGCCTTGGCGCGTGACACCGTGATTGCCGGCGAACACCAGGACATCGACCTGGTCGAGACGCGGCATGGCGCGATTCTGCCATCTGGCGAGCCACGCCACCAAATCTTCCAGCCGACCCAGACTTCCGATGGGCTTGGTCAGGATCTGCTGACGCTCGCGTACCGCCTCGGCCGCGGCGTCGCTGCCGGGTGGCAAGGTCAGGCAGGCGGCTCTCAGCGCTTCAAGATCGACGAACTGGTTCATGGGAACGTCGCCTGCCGGTGCAGTCGACGGGCGTGTTCTTGGCGAGACCTTCGCGGCCAGGCATAATCGTTCGCTCGCCATCCACGGAGCGCGCGACCATATCGGGATCGCATCACACGACACTCGTTCTCGGGGGTGTGCGCTCCGGCAAAAGCCGGCATGCCGAGCAGCTTGTGACAAGCTTGCCCGCGCCCTGGGTGTATATCGCGACAGCCCAGGCGCTCGATGACGAGATGCGGACGCGGATCGCGGAACATCGGGCGAGGCGCGGACCGGGCTGGCAAACGATCGAGGAGCCGGTCGATCTCGCCGGCGCGCTCATCGGGGCGGCGGAGCGGCCTGTATTGGTGGATTGTCTGACGCTCTGGCTGACCAATCTGATTCTGGGTGGTCACGACGTCTCCGTCACGACCGAGGCGCTGGAGTCGGCGTTGCAGCGGCGAACGGCACAAACAGTGCTGGTCAGTAACGAAGTCGGCCTCGGCATCGTTCCAGATTCCACATTGGGCCGTGCGTTCCGGGACGAAGCCGGGCGGCTGCACCAACGTGTCGCCGCACGCGCCGACCGAGTGCTGTTCATGGTCGCCGGCTTGCCGCTGACGCTGAAGTGAGGGGCCGATTGGCATGCGATCATAACACTTCGTCACCGGCTTGATCCCGTACGCGCTAAGTTAAGACCGAAGAGGGCATGGCATGGTCCCTGTAGCGTCATGGCCCGGCTCGTCCGGGCCACCCGTAGCAGCACAGTGCCGCGATAGGTCCCCCGGACGAGCCGGGGGATGACGGGGATTGGGAGACCGGCCCAGGCATGGGAAACCTAAAAGGTCTCACAACGAACCGAAGCCGCCACATCACACAATTTTGACCTGCCGGCCCGCGCTGGTGCGTGACTGCCAGCGATGGCGCTCAAGTTCCGGGTCGAGGTGTTCCTCATCGGGCCAACCGACGCACAGATAGGCGATCAGTTTCCAGTAAGGCGGACTGTCGAGCAGCCGCCCGACTTCCGCGGGGTCGAAGATCGACACCCAGCCCACCCCAAGCCCGGCCGCGCGTGCCGCCAGCCAGAACGTCGACACCATGGCCGCCACGGAATATTCGAGCATCTCCCGCATGGTGTTGCACCCCAGGCCCAGACCTTGCCGCGTCGACCGATCGCAAAAGACGGCAAGTTGCAGCGGCGCCCGATCCAGCCCCTCAAGCTTCAACGACGCGTAAGCAGACGCGCGCTCACCCGGCTGCGATCGTTGCGCTTCCGCATTGCTCGCGGCGAAATTGGCGCGAATGGCAGCCCGCTTCTCGGGGCTCTCCACCCGCACCCAGCGCCAGGGCTGGCTGTTGCCGACCGATGGCGAGAATTGCGCGAGATCCAGCAAGTGCTCGATCAACGGCGCGGGAATTGGCCGATCGCTGAACCGGCGCACGTCGCGGCGCCAGGCGATCAAGGTCTCCAGCCTGGCGCGAAATGCGTCGTCGAAGCGCGGCGGCACGGTCGGATCGGCGATGGTGAGCGTGGTCATGACGCGGCCGCGATCACGTGAAAGAAGCT
>JBEKGV010000752.1:0-3132 GCA_050012615.1 Acetobacteraceae bacterium
GTCAACCGTCCGCGCGCCAGCAAAAACGCACGCGCCAGCACGACGTTTGACAAAGCGAACAGCGGCGCACCGGACAAACCGCCGGGTTCGTTCGCATGCGGCGACCTTAGTCCGTCCGGCCGGGTGATGGTGGTATTGCCCACGATCAGGCCCTGAACGCCGTGCGCCGCGCAGGTCTCGATCACGCCGGCAAGCCCGTCGGGGGACAAATCGGGGGCGATCTTGACCAGAATCGGCGGCTGTTCAGGGACTTCGGCGACGGCGGCCAGAATGTTTCCCAACTGAGCTTCACCCTGAAGATCGCGCAGGCCGGGCGTATTGGGCGAGGACACGTTGATGACGGCGTAATCGACGTAAGGCGCGACGGCGGCGATCAGCGCCGGATAATCGCGCACCGGATCGGCGCCGTCCTTGTTGATCCCGACATTGGCGCCCAATGGAACCGCCCGGGGAACCGCGCGGGGAACCCGTTCGGACAGTGCCGCGAGCCGCCGGAGATACGCATCCAGTCCGTCGTTATTAAAGCCCAGTCGATTGATGACGGCGAGGTCGGGGTCCAGCCGGAAAATCCGCGGCTTCGGGTTGCCTTGCTGCGGCAGCGGCGTGACCGTTCCCGTCTCCACGAAGCCAAAGCCGAGCCGCATCAACGCGCCCGCGGCGACCGCTCCTTTGTCGAAACCGGCAGCCAGGCCGATGGGATTGGAGAATTCGCGTCCCAGTACGGACACCGCCAGCACGGGGTCGTCGGGCGCGGAAAATCGCCCGGCAAGGCCGAGTTGGAGCGCACGCAGCGCGAGGCCGTTCGCCTGCTCGGGGTCCATCCGGCGCAACAGGGGCAGCAGGGCAGAGGCGATGGCGGCACGCATCGCGGGCGCTTATGGGACACCGCCCGGCGAGTCGCCAGCTTGCGACCCACTGGGCGCGGCGTTCCACGTCACCACGCCCGCCCGCATCCGGTCGCCACGCAGGTGCCTGCTCAGCCCCGCTCGCGCCTCGACCGGTCTGCTTCCCTCCGCACCCAGATCGAGACCGGCAGCACGGCCGTCAACAGCGATACAAACGCCGTGACCCCGAGCACGACGGCCTGCAACCGGTAGATCGGCAGCCAAAGCGTCACGTCGTCCAGCACATGCGACACTCCGCAGCAGAAGATGAACGCCGCGAAGGTCCAGTACAGCAATCGAGGCACCGCCGGTCTGGGTTGGATCGCCTGGTTCACCAACACAACAGAAATGACGAGGTAGGCGAGCGCGATCAGGGCGTTGGAAAGAACGATCGTCGCCATCAGATTGGGATCCCACGACAAACAAAAGCCGTGCGGAACGAACGCGTCCGCGGCGAACCAATCCGTCATGGCCGCGCCCGCATGGGGATTACGCCTGGCATGATGGAACGTTCCGGTTGGCATAGGAAATCATCATGGCGACGCCAGCTTGTATCGCGGCGATTTCGCGGAAATTCATCTTTCAAACGAGCGCATCACAAGCTGAACCACCACGGTCCCGATACCGCCGGCCGCGAGGCCAATGAGCCCGCCCCACAATTTCGCGCGCAATTCGAGCATGGCAACGCGCAGGTTCAATTCGGACAGTCCAGACTGCGATTCCTTGGCGACAGCGACGGCCGTCTCGCGTGCGGCGTCATTGAACTTATCTATTTTGCTGGCGAGATCGCGGATTGCCGACTCCATGGTAGTGAGCTGCGAGATAATCAGGCGTCGGGATTCGAGCCAGCTCGAGTACTCTTCAGCGTCCTGCATCGGGTACATTGTACTTTCGTTCCGATTCCGGCATGATATCCACTGGCGCGCTTGCCTTGACCCGGGGCGAGAATCGGATCAGCGCCAAATTGTAAACGCCCTTTGGCGTGACCATTCGCGCCAGCGTGATATCGACGGGAAACTCGTGTCCATCGCTTCGAATCCCGCGGAGATCCATGCCGACGCCCATCGTTCGCGCCCGCTGACTGATTTCGAACCGGTTATAGATCTCCCGGTCGTGTTTGTGACGAGGCCTGTCGCGCTCAGGCAGTAACTTCTCCAGGGACTGGCCGATCACTTCGGCTCGGGCATAACCAAACATGAATTCGGCCTGTTGGTTGAAAAGCACGACTTTCCCCGCGGCGTCGATGACCACCAGTGCGTCGGGCAAGGCCTCGAGTATCGCGTCCGTCAATGACAGGTGCATCGCCCGTTCATGTTGTTTCGCGGACGCCTGCTCGTCCAGTTCGATAAGACGTTCGATGGCATTGTCCAATTTTCCGGGCTCCTGACCCGCGCGTCAGATCAACGACAAAACAATGTGCCAAAACCCGGTGTGGATTTTGTTGACGACAGCTGATCCTGAGGGCATAAAATCCTTGTATTTTCCATCCGCGTCAAGGTCGAAATTCCTTGTAATCCGGTCACCGGGGGCGCCGGCCGCCAAAGACAGCGGCGGAGTTGGCGACAATGCGGCGGATCGCCGCGGGCCACCGGAAACGGTTCAATCTGAAATCCGGGCGGCGCGACCACTGGTTCCTCAACGCGGCCAGGAACGCGTTGGAGAACACAATCAAATCGAACATGAGTTGATCCCGCGGAGGAATGAACCGGCGGCATCCGCGGTTGACCCGAAGCGTGCCGGGCGAGACGACGCCTGCTTCACCCGAGCGGCGCGGACAGCACCTGTCCGGCGTCGGCATGCGCGACACACAAAATCCGGCAGCCTTTGGCACCAGACACCATGACCATGTCACCGGCCGCCATCATGTCGCTCGCGTCGTTGAAGTAACCGGCGCCGGCCAACTCGGTTGGGGAATCAATTCCCGTCTTGTAGTGCCACAGGGTGAACCCATTGGCGTAGGCGAGCACCGAGAGATCGCGGATCGTGAAAGCCATGATAAACGGTCCTTGCAAAAGATAAAGGCCGCGCCATTGCTGGTCGCGACCTTCGGGTTGGCACGGAAGAGGAGTGGATGATCAACGAACGCACCTCGCCCGTTGATAAGGAGGTTCTAATTCACGGCTATATTTCCTGTCAACGAAAATATTTCCTAGAAGGAATTTTGATCCACGTCATGACGCGGAGGCCCGCACACGACCCCAACGATGGCAACCGGAAACCAAAAGGTCAGGGATTGCCGCGGCGTGAC
>JBEKGV010000753.1:0-3129 GCA_050012615.1 Acetobacteraceae bacterium
GCGGCCTGCTGCACCATGTCTTCAACGGGTATGATACGTCGCACGTCAGACGCGACCTGAAGCGCGTGCGCAATACGACAGACGACGTGCGCGCCGGGCACATCTCGGTGGCACCTGGCCTTGGCGCGGCCGAATGAACCAGCCGCGAGCGCGCATCAAGCCTGGCCGGGCCAGTTTGATCGGCGGGATCGCCGTCACCGTCGCCAGCTTCATTCTCTGGCTCGGCGTCACCCATGAAATGGGCGTCGACACGGAAGCGGTGCTCGCGCTCGGCGTTTGCGTCGCGGCCGGCATCGGGATCTGGATCCGCCTGGCGGATCTTTAAGACCGGTTGACCGGTGCCGTCTCCGGGCGGATCATCACGCATACCGCCTGTTCAGGAGCACGTGACGATGCCGTTGGAATCGATCGAGACCGCCGAACTCAGCCTCTCCGACGCGCGCTGGCAGGCGCGTGTGGACCTCGCCGCCGCGCACCGCCTCGCGGTCATGCATGGATTCCACGAGGGGATCTTCAATCATTTCACCCTGCGCGTTCCCGGCACCGGCGACCGTTACTATCAGATCCCGTTCGGCCTGCACTGGTCGGAAGTCACCGCGAGCTGCTTCATGGAGATCGGCTACGACGGCACGCGTCTGGCCGGCGAGGGTGAGATCGAACGTTCCGCGTATTGCATCCACGCGCCCATCCATCGCCTGAACGCGAGAGCGGCGGCGGTGTTTCACACCCACATGCCGTTCGCCAGCGCGCTCGCGCGGCTGGAGGACCAGAGCATCCTGCCGATCGGCCAGACCGAACTCGGCACGCTGATGCACACGGCCTACGACGACATCTACACAGGTCCGGCGTTCGATCCGGCCGAGGGCGAGCGTCTCGCCGAAGTTATCGGCGACAAGACCGTATTGATGATGGCCAATCATGGCGTCGCCACCGTCGGCAATTCGGTGTCCGAGGCGTATGACCGGCTTTACTACGTGGAGCGGGTCGCCCAGGTGCAGCTCTACGCGATGTGGACCGGACGCAAGCTGAAGCATTTGCCGCAGAATGTGATCGATCAGACGTTGGGCGAGTACAAGAAGAATTCTTACCAATACGGTGGCAAGCCCAGTCATGTGTGGCATTTCGCGGCGCTGAAGCGGATCCTCGATCGCAAGGAGCC
The DNA here is from genome assembly GCA_050012615.1 of Acetobacteraceae bacterium. Classification (GTDB taxonomy): domain Bacteria; phylum Pseudomonadota; class Alphaproteobacteria; order Acetobacterales; family Acetobacteraceae; genus Rhodopila. Next base: position 1,160 of record JBEKGV010000753.1, read on the forward strand.
CGATTACAAGGACTGATGCCGCGACGAAAAAACGGAGGGAGCGATGAACATCAACCGCCGCCATCTGGCATTGCCTGCGTTGCTTGCCGGACTGCCGTGGGGCGGAGTGATGGCAGCCGCGGAAACGGCGCCTCTGTCGCGCGACGAGGCGGCCGTTATCGCGAGCACGGACGCTCACCGTGCCGCATTGTTCGCGGGTGACGCCAAGGCGCTCGAGGCGTTGTCCGCGCCGCAGCTGAGCTATGGCCATTCCGATGGCCACGTCGAGGACCGGATCACGTTCGTCGCCAACGCGACCAACGGCAAGACCAAATGGCTGTCGCTGGCATACCAGGATGTCACGGCTCGTATCGTCGGCAACGCGGCGATCACGCGTTACAGGTTCGTTGGTGAGAACGAGACGGGGGACAAGAAGAATTCGGTCAATCTCGGCGTGCTGATGGTCTGGCAAAAGCAGGGTGCGACGTGGAAAGTGCTGGCCCGCCAGTCATGTAAGCTTTGAACAGACGTCGTCGCGGTCCGGTCAGGCCGGCCATGACGGCGCACACGACAACCCAGGGAGCGTGAGATGGATCAATCAGTACGCGATCTTCCAACCGGCGCGTGGCCCGCTGGCCTTACCCGTGTCCCATACTGGGTTTATCAGGATCCCGAGATCGCACGGGACGAACAGGCGCGGGTGTTCGAGGGCCCGGCATGGCACTTTCTCTGCCTGGAAATCGACGTGCCGGAAGCGGGCAACTACCGCACGACCATGATGGGCGCGATGCCTGTCGTGGTGGCGCGCACCGAGGACGGCGAGATCGTCGCGTTCGAGAATCGATGCGCCCATCGCGGTTCGCTGATCTGTCTCGACGACAGCGGGAAAGTCAAAGACTTCCACTGCGTTTATCACGCCTGGCGTTACGATCTGCGCGGCAATCTCAAATCGATCGCTTTCCGTCATGGCGTCAATGGCAAGGGTGGCATGCCGGACGACTTCAAAATGGAGGCGCATGGTCCGCGCAAACTGCGTCTCGCGGTGGAAAGCGGCCTCGTGTTCGGCACGCTGGCGGACGATGCGCCGAATTTCGAGGATTATGTCGGCCCCGAAATCATGGTGCGGTTCCGGCGCGTGCTGCACAAGAAGCTGGAGGTGATCGGCCGTTTCACTCAGCCTCTGCCGTGCAACTGGAAACTCTACATGGAGAACGTGCGGGACACGTATCATGCGAGTTTGCTGCACATGTTCTTCACCACGTTCAAGCTTACGCGGTTGAGCTTTGGCGGCGGCGTGATGGTGAGTGAGAACGGCATCGCGCATGCCAGTACGACCAAGGGTCCGCCGGAGGGGCCGGACAACAGCTATGACGGGATGCGCGCGGACAACCAGGGGTTCCAGCTGAAGGATCCGTCGTTCATGACGTCGGTCGCCGAGTTCAATGACGACATCAGTCTGCAGATCCTGTCGATCTTCCCCGGCTTCGTTCTGCAGCAGATCCATAACGCGCTCGCGGTGCGTCAGATCGTGCCGCGCGGGGTGGATAAGATGGATCTCAACTGGACCTATTTCGGCTTCGCCGATGATACGCCGGAATTGCGCGCGATGCGGTTGAAGCAATGCAATCTGGCGGGGCCGGCGGGATTTGTTTCGATGGAGGATGGCGCCGTCGGAGGGTTCGTGCAGCGAGGGATCGCCGCCGCGGAAGGCGAAACCTCGGTCGTCGAAATGGGTGGTTCGACCGCCGAGACATCGGAAACCCGTGCGACGGAGGCCTCGGTGCGCGGTTTCTGGAAGGCCTGGCGCGCGCACATGGACATCTAGTGCTCAGAACCGTTGAGGCCCGACACATCCCCACGTCCTGGCCGGGCTTGACCCGGTGATCTCTTTCAGCACAGTGCAAGAGATGGCCGGGTCAGGCCCGGCCAGGACGAGACGCGCACTTTCGCGATGGTGAGTACTGGAAAGATGACCGATCCCGCCGTCCTTT
>JBEKGV010000754.1:0-4796 GCA_050012615.1 Acetobacteraceae bacterium
CAAGAAATCGACCAAGGAAGATGTCGAGAAAATCAAGGAGATGATGGGCACTGACGCTCACATGATCGACGATATGCGCCCGCGCGATATGTATAAAATGCTGCGGGACGCGCGGGCGGACATCATGCTGTCGGGCGGCCGCTCGCAGTTCATCGCTTTGAAGGCGAAGATGCCGTGGCTCGACATCAATCAGGAGCGGCATCACGCCTATGCCGGCTATGAAGGCATGGTCGAACTGGTGCACGAAATCGATAAGGCGCTGTTCAACCCGGTGTGGGATCAGGTGCGGCGACCCGCGCCGTGGGATGAAGTGACCTGGGAACAAAAAGCCGACGCCGCGATCGCCGAGGAAGCCGCGATCCCGGTCACCACCATCGGCGATCGGGTCTGTCAGTGCGCCACGGTGAATCGCAAAACGATTGAGGACGCCATCCGCACGCACAACCTCACCCGCGTCGCCGAAGTCACCGATTATCTGGGCGCCGCCGGCGGTTGTGGGAGTTGCGGTGACGAGGTCGCGGCGATCCTGGCTGAAATGCGAGGCGCGTGATGGCGAAAGTCGTCCATTCCAGGAAGTCCTGTACGGTCAACCCGCTGAAGATGAGTCAGCCGATCGGCGGCGCGCTCGCCTTCATGGGGGTCGACGCCGCGATGCCGCTGTTGCACGGATCGCAAGGCTGCACCTCGTTCGGTTTGGTGCTTTTCGTACGCCACTTCCGCGAAACGATCCCGTTGCAGACCACGGCCATGAGTGAGGTCAACACCGTACTGGGCGGCTTCGACAATGTGGAGCAGGCGATCCTGACAATCGCCGGCAAAACCAGGCCGGCGCTGATCGGCATTTGCTCTACCGGCGTGACGGAGACCAAGGGCGACGACGTCGAAGGCTATATCCAGCTCGTTCGCCAGCGGCATCCGGAGCTGAACGATATCGGTCTGGTCTATGTCTCGACGCCGGATTTCAAGGATGCTTTTCAGGACGGTTGGGCGAAGACGGTCACCAAAATGATCGAGCAACTGGTGCGACCGGTGCCCGAAAGCGCGCCGCGGTCGGCCGATCGCGTGAACGTTTTGCCGGGCTGTCACCTGACGCCGGGCGATCTGGACGAATTGCGTGACATTCTGGCAGCGTTCGGGCTTGAGACGTCAATCCTGCCCGATCTGTCCGGCTCGCTCGACGGTCACGTGCCCGCCGATTTTTCTCCCACCACCAACGGCGGCATTACCACCGCCGAGATCGCGACGATGGGACGCTCCGCCTGGACCATCGCGATCGGCGAACAAATGCGCGGCGCCGCGCAGGCGTTGCAAACCCGCACGGGTGTCCCATTCAGGCTGTTCGATCGGTTGACTGGTCTCGGCTCCTGCGATGCGTTGATCGGATTCCTCGCCGGGATCACCGGCCGGCCCGTTCCGTTGAGGCTGAGGCGGCAACGCAGCCAGTTGGTGGATGCGATGCTCGATGGTCATTTTTTCTTTGGTGGCAAGAGAATCGCGATCGGCGCCGAGCCGGATCTGCTGTGGAGCGTGGGTTCCTGGCTCACCGAGATGGGATGCACGATCGGTGCGGCCGTGACGACAACACACTCGCCGGTCCTGGAACGACTGCCGGTCGAAACGGTTCTGATCGGCGACCTGGAAGACCTGGAACGCGACGGCCGTGACTGCGATCTTTTGATCACCCACTCGCACGGCAGGCAGGCGGCGGAGCGGTTGGGGAAACCGCTCTTTCGCATGGGGATCCCCACCTTCGACCGGCTTGGCGCAAGTCATCTCGTGTCGATCGGTTATCGTGGCACGCGCGACCTGGTGTTCAGCATCGGCAATCTAACCCAATCCCGACACCTGGCGTGGAGATCCGGGCCATGACCATACGCCGGTTGAAACTCATCAACTCGTTCACGCGGACTGGAGGTAGCATGAAAGTAGCTTTCGCGACTCAGGACCTGAAACGCGTGGATGCGCATTTCGGGTGGGCGAAGAACATCGCCATCTATGAGGTTTCGCCGACTGGTCACGCTCTGGTGGAAGCGGTGCAATTCGACGGCGATCTGCAAGAGGACGGCAACGAAGACAAGCTGGCGCCCAAGATCGATGCGATCAAGGATTGCGCCATTCTTTATGTCGCCGCGATCGGCGGTTCCGGCGCGGCGCGCGTCGTCGCGCAGAATATCCATCCCATGAAAGTCAACCAGCCGGAGGATATTTCCGACCTGCTGGTCAAACTCTCCGGCGTGCTGAATGGCACGCCGCCACCGTGGCTGCGCAAGGCGATGTTGAAAGGCCAGGAGCGCGTGCTCGATTTTGAAGATTAGAGGTGTAACGTGTCAGAAGCAGCCGTGGTTCCCGAGGTCGACTCGGCGTTCATCAAGGAACTCATCAAGCAGTGGCGCGCGCAGGACGCGCACGGCGCCTGGGACCGCAAGAGCGATCTCGACCTGATCGAGCCTTATATCCTCGACAAGGAAAAGCGGCGCCAGATGCCGATCATCGGCGATCCCGACCCGGAGACACTGTGGCGGATCGAGCTGTTCTATAACGCCGTGGGCCTCGCCATCGAGCGCGCCACCGGGGTCATGGTTTCGCCGATGATGAAGATACACCACGAGGGATTTGGCCGGATGATCCTGATCGCCGGCCGGCTCATCGTCGTGAATAAACAACTGCGCGACGTGCATCGTTTCGGCTTCGACAGCCTGACGAAGCTGGCCCAGGAGGGGGAGAAACTCATTGGGGCGGGGGTGGAGATGATCGAGAAGTACCCCGATGTCGCGCACTATTGAGCCTGGAGACCGACGATGAGCGAGTCATTGAAGGCGGATGTGAAAAAACTCTCGGCCCGCGCGATGCAGGCGAAGATGGACCTGCATGACCTGTCGGAGGAACTGCCGATCAACTGGGAAACGATCCTCGACGTGGCGCGCACCGCTTACGACGCGTTCGCCAAGTTGGAGAGTAAGCGGGTGGAATTGAAGCAGTCCGCGTCATGACCGGCGCCACGCGCGACGGGCGCGCCTGGCAGCCCGAATTCCTGGTGGCGATCAATGACCAGAAGTGCATCGGCTGCGGCCGGTGCTTTAAGGTCTGCGGTCGTAACGTCATGAAGCTGAAGGGCCTCACCGACGAGAACGAGTTGATCGAGCTCGACGGCGACGGTCTGGACGATGACGACGATGACGAAATTGAGCGCAAGATCATGACCCTGGTCGATGCCGGCGCCTGCATCGGATGTGGGGCCTGCGCGCGGGTCTGTCCGCGCAATTGTCAGACCCATTCAGCCACACCACCGACCTTGGAGTGAACCGCCGATGTTTCTGTCCCGCATCGAGCCAGAGTCAGTCCATCAGTTTTTGGTTCGGGGCAGTGATCCGGACACCCCGGACGGGTTCGATGTGCATGTGGCGGCCTGTATCATCGCGCTCGCCGTCGCGGAGGCATCGTCCGCGCGGCTTCCCCTTTCGGCGACGACCGGCCTCGATCCCGCCGACCTCGCGGGCGTGATCGAGGCCTGCTTTCCCCATGCGGCGTATCTGACGGCGGATCAACCCGTGGTGCGTGGCGCGGACGAGGAATGCCTGCTCGATCTGCTCACCCAGTGCGCGAGCGAAAAATCGGTATTTCAAACAAGATTGGCCGCGATGATTGCGCGGCGGGCGCAGAGTCCCAACCATCTCTGGCAGGACCTTGGCCTGCGCAACCGCGGTGAACTCAGCCGGCTGATGGGACGCCATTTCCGGCCCCTGGCGGCGCGCAATACCAACGATATGAAATGGAAGAAATTTCTTTATCGGATGATCTGCCGTGATGCCGGCTATTCGCTGTGCACCGCGCCAAGTTGTAGCGAGTGCTGCGATTTCGAACATTGTTTCGGCGACGAAACCGGCGAAAGCCGCTTGGCGCGCGTGCGCCTCGCCGGCGAGATCGGAGCGGCGGGATGACGGACACGCCCTATGCCGTCTGTGGCGTTGGCGACATCGCCAATCGCCGAGGCAAAGGCTTTCACTTGCTGCGACGTGACGCCGACGGCGCGGAAAAGCCCTGGCATATCCTGATCGTTCGCTGGGATCGGAAGCTTTACGGCTACGTCAACCTCTGCCCCCACCAGGGCGTCAATCTGGACTGGGAGCGCGAGCAGTTTTTCGATCCCAACGGAACGCGGCTGATCTGCGGTAAACATGGCGCTCTGTTCGACGTGACATCGGGTGAATGCATCGAAGGTCCCTGCCGGAACGCACGACTGGAGCCGGTACGTCTTAGCGTACTGGACGGCGAAGTCTGCGTGCACGGCGTCGAACTGGTGGAAGAGGATGTCCCGGCTCTCAGCCGAACTTGAACAGGACGCCGAAACCGCCGCGCGGATAGGTCCATTCGATCTCACCGGTCGCGGCGCAGACCACCCGGCAGGTGCCGCATTCCAGGCATCCGTCGGTCGCGATCTCCACCTGACCCTTATCGTTTAAATCGTAACAATGCGCTGGGCACACCTTCGTCAGTGCCAGCAGCGCCTTTGACGGCGTGGTATGCGGCAGCACCCGAATATGCGGCCGGCCGGAATCGACGACGTAACGGTTGTAGTAGAGCTTGTCCTCGACCTTCATTTGAGTCGCGGTCACGTCGTTGCCCTCTCGGTTGAAAGTTTCTCTCGTATCACGCGCCCGATCCGGTCAGGGCGGTCAGTGGCACAAACGGCCGCTTCGCCGGCTTGGCGGGTTTCATCGCGTCCTGGTGCACCTTGAACACGCGCTCGGCGATCGGTGAGGAGCGGACGAAATCCTGATACGCCGTTTCCAGATGGG
>JBEKGV010000755.1:0-3113 GCA_050012615.1 Acetobacteraceae bacterium
ATAGCGCTTCTCCAGCACACCGCGCAGGTCGGCTCCCGTTGGCCGGCCCGGCAGCCCATCCAGATGAAACGGCACCGAAACCAGCATGCCCTGGCGGAAATGCCCCACCGAGGGAACGAAAATCGGCCGTCGCGTCAGTCCGCCATAAAGTTGTATTTCAGGAACGTGCTTGTGTTCCAGCTTCAGGCTGTATAGCTCGAACGCCGGCCCGTGATCGGTATCGTGCGCCTGGATCATCGACTTGCCGCCACCCGAGTAACCGGACACGGCATTGATCGTGATGGGAAAGTCCTTTGGGATGATCCCGGCATCCACCAGCGGCCGGATCAACCCGATCGCCCCCGTCGGATAACACCCCGGGTTCGCCACATTCTTCGCCAGGGCTATGCGCATGTGCTGTCCCGGCGCCATCTCGGCGAAGCCATAGACCCAGGCGGGATCGACACGGTGCGCGGTGCTCGCGTCCAGCACCTTCGGCGCGGCGTTGCCGAGCGAGGCGGCCATCGAAGCTGACTCCTTCGCCGCGTCGTCCGGCAGGCACAGCACGATAAGGTCAACCTCGGCCATGATCTCTCGGCGGGCCACCGGATCGCGGCGTCGCTCGGACGGCAAACTCTTCAGCGTGATGGAGGGCAGCGCTTTCAGTCGCTCGCGGATACCAAGACCCGTGGTGCCGGACTCGCCGTCGATGAAGACTTTCGCCGTGCTCATGAACAAGGGCTCCTTTCGGGCAGCAACTTCCCGGTTCAGGTGGGGGAATGCAAGAGGTGCGGGTGGCACCGGGGACACAACTCGCCGAGCGAACTCGCGCCGGTTCGCCAGCGGCGCGGCGTAGGCTCGATTTCGCCTCAAATACAAGAGCTCGCACCTCGGGTCCGCGCCCGCATGCCGTTCACGCGGCAGTAAGGAATGTGCCGGATAACGACAGCGGCGATAGTCACAGGATGGGGCGCGTCCAATGCCGAAAGTGGCCGACCTCCCAGGGAGGCTGCGTGTCTGCCAGTATCACAACGACCACGACCCACCGCATTTTCATGTCCAACACGCGGGGCATAACACCTTGATTACCATCGCCGACGTCCAAATTTTGCGCGGCGCCCTCTCGACCACGAACCCGCGGACCGTCCGCGAATGGGCGCTCGCACATCAGGCTGAGCTGGCACTAAACTGGGTCCTGGCCCGGGCCGGGCTCGAAATACGGGGTATTCCCTCACCATGACCGAAGGCATTCTCCATCCGATTGCCAGTATCGAACCGCGATCAGGGTATCGTCTGCTCGTCACATGGATTTCGGGTGATCAGTCAACCGTCGACTTTACGGATGATATCAGGCGTGGGGGCATATGGGCCGCATTGCGCGACGAGACAAAGTTCGCTCTCGCGAGGGTGGCATACCATGGTCAGGCTCTGGAGTGGCCGGAGCCCGCGAGATCGGACGGCTCCCCTCACATTGACGTCGATGCCGACGGTCTGCATGAGATGGCAATGCGCCAACACGAGCCAGCGCGACTTAGCCAGCTTGTACCGGCCGGGTCCGGCAAGGATCGCACGGCTTAGCTGGAGACCGCGGGCTGCCAGGGGCGAGCAGTGAACGAGTAATGAGTCCTGCGATTTGCTATTTCTCCACCCCTTCCACATATGGCTTCAACACCGCGTGCAACGTCGCGTGAACCGGCGTCGGCACGCCCAGTTCGCGGCCTAAAGCGACGACCTTGCCGGACAGCCAGGGCAGCTCGATGCGATTGCCGCGGATCAGATCGTTCGCCATCGAGGCCATCATCGTCGGCGGCGCCCCCGCGAGGAACGTCATGTTGCGTTTCGCCGCGTCCTCCGGCAACGGGATGCCCTTGGCCTTCGCCACGGCGACGACCTCCTTCGTCGCGGCCTCGAACAGAGCCAGGATGTCGGGGTCACCGCGCAGCTTGCCGAACGGGAGACGCGTGGCGGAGGTAATCGCGCTGTTGGTCGCGAGCACGATGAACTTCAGCCAGAGCTCGGTCAGGATCTGGTCACTGTGATCGGCGTCGAAGCCGGCCTTCCGGCACATCGCCAGGAACGCCTCGCCGCGTGCGCTCCGCTCTCCGGAGAGTTCTCCGAACACCAGCCGCATGAACGTGCCGGTCTGCCTCACCACCCCCGGAGCTTCGATCGTCGCGCTCACCTGGGCGACCCCGCCCATGACGGCGCCGGCGCCGAGGATCGGGATCAATCGGTCCGAAGCGTCGATACCGTTCTGCAACGGAATGACGGCGGTCGCTGGCCCGACAATCGGACGAATATGTTCGCCGGCACTTTCGACGTCCCAGAGCTTGACACAAAACAGCACGACATCGGCCGGACCGATCGCGGTCGGATCATCGGTCGCCTGAGTCGGCACCAGATGGGTCTCGCCGCGGCCGCCGGTGATACGCAGCCCCTCCGAGCGCATCGCTTTCAGATGCGCGCCGCGCGCCAGGAACCACACATCGGCTCCCGCCTTGGCCAGGGCCGCGCCGAATGTTCCGCCTACGCCTCCGGCACCAATCACAGCGATTTTCATGCAAGCCCTCCTCGTTCGGGCCTGCCGGGCCCGTCGTATGTCGCGCCCAAAGGTCGATCGAACGCGATCGTGACGCGCCTGTCGGATCGAGACAAGGCGCCACCGCTTACTTGTTGGACGGGTCCTCGCACCCTCCGGGACGCCGGTACAAGCATAGCTCCGGCTCGTCCGCCCGGTTGATGTCGTCGAAGCAGGCGACCTGCGTATACCCCGGCTCCTCGAAACCGCGGTCGGCGATCATATGGCTGAATCGCCGCGTTTCGGTACTTAAACGATCGAGGGTGAACTGCGGCACGGATTGTCCGCCACGCATCACCCGCACGACCTCCGTCCGATGGGATTTTCGGCAATTTCAGATCGGGATCGTAAAATCCATAAAAAATCGGCACGTCGCGGTTGAGATAAGTATATCCGCCGCTTCGCCAGAACCACACGTCACGTATTTCCAGTCCGCACAGATCGGGTTCGGCATGCGCCGCCAGCGACGCCTGAATACTGGCGCGATCGAGCTGCCATCGCGCACCAAATGTGACCATTCCGGTCTGCCAGGATACCGCCGCGCCGATCGTCAGGA
>JBEKGV010000756.1:0-3109 GCA_050012615.1 Acetobacteraceae bacterium
GACGACGGACGCGCCCCGCCACGATCTGTGGAAACTGCGACCGTACGCAACGAAAACATCACAATTCTCGGGCCGAAGGCGCTGCTAGAAGAAATTCGGCTGATGAATCCGCGCGTTGACGGGTTTGCTGGCGGCAACAAGGGGGAAGAACAATGTCGTCGACGACACAAACGATGCCCGCGGGCGCGTCGCGAACTCAGGGCGGCTCGCGCCCTTGCTGCCTTTTGGCGTGTGAAAAGGAATAGCGGCGATGGCTGACACACAGGCAATCGCCCAGAGCCAGGTCGGCAAGCCCTCGGTTCAGCATTATATCGACGAACGACCCATGTGGCCGGACGGCACGGTTCTGCCATCGGTGCAGTTGACCCCGATGCAGTGGCGCATCTGGACGCTCGCCGCCGCGGGCAAGTTTTTCGAGGGCTTCGTCGTGTTCATGACCGGCGTGGCACTGCCGCTGATCTCGCGCGAATTCGGCATCGGTTCCGCCGAAAACGGCCTCATCAGCGCCGCCAGTCTCGCGGGTATCCTGGTCGGCGCCATCGGCCTCGGCGGCATGTCCGACGCGTTCGGCCGCAAGCGGATGTTCATCATCGAGATGGTCATCTTCTGCGCTTTCCTGGTGTTGCTCACGCTCTGCACCAACTTCATCTCCTTGATCATCTGCCTGCTCGGCCTCGGAGTCGCGCTCGGCTGCGACTATCCAACGGCGCACATGATCATTTCGGAAAGCACGCCCAGTACCAGCCGAGGCAAGCTGGTGCTCGCCGCTTTCGCGTTCCAGGCCGTGGGCGCGCTTGGCGGCACCGTCGTTGGCTATTTCGTCCTGGTCGCCGATCCCAGCCTGGACGCCTGGCGCTGGATGTATGCCACCGCCATCATCCCCGCTGTGCTCGTCACGGTAGGCCGGTTCTTCATTCCCGAGAGCGCCAACTGGCTGCACATCCGGGGCGCCACCGAAAAGGCGGAGGAGGCGGCTCAGCGCCTGCTGCTGCGCAAGCCGCTCTATCCCGGTACCATCACGCTGCTGCGTGACACCGCGGCGGCCGCCCAGGAACATGCGAAGGGCGGGTTCTTCGCGCTGTTCAACAAGCACAACCGGCGTGCCACCATCTTCGCCTCGGTACCCTGGTTCATCCAGGATCTGGGAACCTACGGCATCGGCATCTTCACCCCCACCATCCTGGCCGCCGCGCTGGGCAGTTCCGCCGATCACGTCCGCAGCGTCAGCGACCTGATCCTGAACGACATCCTCGCCGCCAAGGGAGCGGCGATGATCACCACGCTGCTGATCATCGGCATCATCTTCGCGGTGGCCCTGGCGGACGTCGTAGGCCGCATCTGGCTCCAGGTGCTTGGCTTCATTGGTTGCGCCGCCGGACTGTTCATCGCCGCGCTGTCCGGTCATTTCGAGGGGGCCAGCCAGACCACCGTGATCTTCATCGGCTTCATGCTGTTCAACTTCATGACCAATATAGGCCCGAACGCGCAAACCTATCTGCTCGCGGGCGAGGTGTTTCCCACCGCCATCCGCGGCACGGGTGCCGGGTTCGCGGCGGCTATCGGCAAGATCGGTGCCGTATCGACCGCCTTCCTGTTTCCCATTCTTCTCGCGGGCATCGGGACCGGCGCGCTGCTCTACATCCTGGTCGGAACCTCCCTCCTCGGCGCCGTCGTCACCTGGGCGTATCGGATCGAGACCAACGGCGTGAGCCTCGAGGAGATCGGCCGCTGAACCCCGACAGTGGACGGACATCGTACGCGACGACCCTGAATCTCATCTCGCCTTAGAAAGAAAACCGCATGAACAACCCTATCCGCCCGATGCCCACGGTGCTGACCGTCGCATGCCTTGGCCTGGCAATCGGGTCGCCCCACAGCGGACGCGCCGCTGACGTCGCCCTCACCGAGACCGGGTCAACCCTGTTGCAGCCGCTGTTCGAGATCTGGGTCGCCGATTACACCAAGACCCATCCGGGCGTAACGATCTCCGTCGCCGGCACGGGCTCCGAGGCCGGCATAGCGCAGGGCTCTTCCGGCGCCGTACAGATCGGCACGTCTGACGCTTATATGTCGGACATGCAGGTCAGGCGGGCCCCGGACGTCATGAACATCGCACTGGCGATCTCAGCTCAGACGATCAATTACAACCTGCCGGGAGTAAGTACGCCGAACCTCAAACTTGACGGGCCAACCATCGCCGGCATTTACACCGGCGCCATCCGAAACTGGGACGCGCCGCAAATCGCGGCGATGAACCCGGGCGTCACCCTGCCGCATCACGCGATCATTCCGGTCCATCGCGGCGAGGGCTCGGGCGACACCTTCGTGCTCACCCAGTTCCTGAGTTTCTCGACTCCGTCCTGGGAAGACAGCAAGGGCTATGCCACCACGATCGCCTGGCCTGACGTACCGGGCGTGCTGGCCGCGACCGGTAACGACGGCATGGTCAAAACCATACAGGCGACTCCTTACTCCATCGGCTACATTGGCGTGAGCTTCAGCGATGCGATCGCGACCGCCGAACTCGGCACCGCCGCGCTGAAAAACAATGACGGACGGTTCGTCCTGCCAACGAAAGAGACCATCACCGCCGGTGCCGCCGCTCTCGTCCCTCGGACACCGCCGGATGAGCGTCTCACCCTGGCCTTCGCGCCGGGCGAAACATCCTATCCGCTCGTCAGCTACGAATACGCGGTGGTCCTAAAAAAACAGCGTGATGCGGAGACAGCCGCGGCGATCCGGCGGTTCATCCTCTGGTGCATCGAGCCATCCGAGGACAAAGCCGCCATTCTGGATCGCGTCCATTTCATTCCATTGCCGGCACACACCTGGGAACTGAGCCAGACGCAAATCCAGATGATCAGGTAGCCGAGCCGGTGAGAGCAATCGCTCGAACCAGGATCCGGATTTCGCATCGTGTCCGGTTAATCCCGCTTTCGCAAAAGCCAGGGTTTTCGTCGCGAAATCCCGCCAGGAAGCGTACCCCCACGATGATCGAGGCCTGTTTTCAACTAAAAGCTACCGCGGCAACGAGCTGCCAGGATTGGCCCCGGAGGTCACCGGGCATATATAGGGAGAAACTGGCACCGCGGAGGCTCACGCCCATGGC
>JBEKGV010000757.1:0-3102 GCA_050012615.1 Acetobacteraceae bacterium
TGGCATACATTGTCTCAGCCAGCCCGAGTTCGACCATTTCTTCGTGCGTGACCAGGCGCAAATTGGGGTAGGCACCGCGCAACAGGGGGATGATCAAGCCGGATAATGCGCAGGTGACGCGGCATTCCTTATGGCGGTCCGCGAAGCGCGCGGCGTACGGGAACCAGGCGAGGACGTCGCCCAATGTCCCGACCGGGAACTGGATGAGCACATCCTGGTGGCGCGGATCGTAGTCGTGGGTCAGGACCGGCATCGCCACCGCCGGATCGCCATCGAGCAACCAGATCTCGACCCGGAACCGGACGTACCAACGCTTGGCGGAATTGACGAACGCGCCCTTGTTTTCGCTTTCAAACAAGATGTTGCCGGTGTCGAGGTCCTGCAGACGGACACGCCACCTGCCGTCGGTCCGGCTGGGAAGCAAGACGCGGCAGCCGAGGTTGAAGTCGAAGCGAATGTCTTCAGGACCGATCAGAACCGGCGTCGCGGAGGCGGGCGGGTAGGGCGATTTGGTTTCGTGAGCCGCCACGGCGCCGGCTGGGTCATGGTCCGTATCTGGCGCCGTGATCATGTCGACTCCGTTCAACACGCCACGGGGAACGGTGGCTGCCGGGAGGGCGTTTTAGGATGAATCTTTCGGATCGGTTGCATCACCGATGTTCGAAATGGGTCAATAATTTATGAATACACGCGAATTACATCGACCGGCCAAATGACTGACTCTTCGGCACAGTCATCAACCACGTCATGGCCGGCCGCCGAGCCGGCCATCGATCGCCGCACCGTGCCGCGACAGATCACCGGGTGATCCCCCGATCAAGTCGGGGGACGGTGACGGCGGGTTGGGTGACTGTGCCGATACGTCAATTAATGGTCCGGAAAAAACACCAGCGTCCGCAATTCAATACTTTCCCGCGGCGGTTTCTCGACCGGTGCGGTGGGATCATCGAACGAGGTATGCGGCATGAACCGCGCCCGCCCGTCATGCATCGAGTCGAAGCATTTCAGCAGCAACACCTCATCGCGGATCATCACCGGGGCGTAGAACCACCGATGCGCCTCGTTATGGAACAGCGCGTAGATCTCGCCGGTGCGATCCCGGTAAATCAGATCCTGGGCGACCAAATCGCCGTCCGCGATCGTCCCGGCATGGCAGAGTGCGAGCGGTGCATCCAGCAACGGCCCCTTGATCGGGCGCCACAAATTCACGATGGCGAAACGGTGTCTCAGAAGTTCGTCCGCCTCGTCGCCCATCAGGTCGCGGACGCGTTGCGGACCGGAAATCTCCGTGTAGTCGCCGTGGATCCGGGCGACGGGTTGGCGGGGAATGCCCGGCGTCCGATCCTCAACGCCCGGAGTGCGACGGCGGATCGTGTGATCGAACACGACGACGCGATGGCCGCCGGTGGCATGCGCGATGGTCCGCTCGGCCTCAGGGTAATAGACGTTGCGAAGTTCTTCCTCGTCGTACAGGTCGATGGCCTCGGTCGGCGCGTCCAGAAGCGCGAAGCCTTCCCGGTCCAGAGACATCTCGCCGCCGAGCGGACGCATGTCATAAATCGGCACCGTTCTGACGTCGGGCAGCATGTTGGTGCGCGGCTGCCCAGGGGGGAGGTCGTATGCGTAGGTGTGCGGCTTTTCGGCCATTTTCGCGAGGTAAGTGACCTCGCCATGAATGTGCGGCAGCGTTTCGAGGTTCATCGTCGGGGTCCTCAGCCTATTAGCTGCCATTTTGGGATGGCGGGCGGGACGGACAACCGGCCATCGCCGGCTACGCGGTGGCGCGCTGGATTGCCTGCCACACTCGTTCCGGCGTCGCGGGCATTTCCAGTTCGCTGACCCCAAGCGGCGCGAGTGCATCGAGGATCGCGATCATCACCGAAGGCAGTGCCCCAACCGTCCCCGCCTCGCCGCCGCCTTTGGCGCCCAGGGGGTTGCTAGGAGTGGGCGAAGGGTTGCTCACGATCGAAATGTTGCACAGGTTGTCGGCCCGCGGCATCGCGTAATCCATGAAGCTGGCACTGAGAAGTTGGCCGGACTCGGGGTCGTAGACGACCTGTTCCATCAGCACCTGCCCGACCCCTTGCGCGACGCCGCCATGCACCTGGCCCGCCAGCGTCATCGGGTTGATGACTGTGCCGACGTCGTCGATCACCAGATAAGTTAATAAATCGACCTTGCCGGTGTCGGGATCGATCTCGACCTCACAAACATGACAGCCGTTCGGATAGGTCGCACGTTCGGGCGCATAAGTGGCATGCTCGATGAAGCCTGGCTCCATCCCCTTTGGCAGGCGCGCCGGCTGGAAAGACGCCATGGCCACCTGCTTCAATGTGAGCTTCCGATCGGTGCCGGCAACGGAAAACGCGTTGTCGGCGAAGCTGATGTCCGCCTCGGCGGCCTCCAGCATATGCGCGGCGAGCTTCTTGCCTTTCACGATCAGTTTCTCCGCCGCCATCGTCAGCGCGGTGCCGCCGGTGACCATCGAGCGGCTGCCGTTCGACCCCATTCCGAACGCGACCCGATCGGTGTCGCCATCGATGAAACGAATTTCATTCGCGGCGGTACCAAGCTTCTCGTGCAGGATTTGCTTGTACATCGTCTCGTGCCCCTGGCCGTGGGTTTTGGTACCCATCAGCAACAAGGCCGAGCCGCTTGGCTGGAACCGGACCTCGGCGTACTCCGGTACCGGTCCGGCCGCCTGTTCGATCGCATTCACCAGTCCGATGCCGCGCAATTTGCCCTTCGCGGCCGAGGCTTCACGGCGGGCGGGGAAGCCGGCGAAATCGCCGTGTGTCAAAGCCAGTTCCATGTTGTCGGCGAAGGTCCCGCTGTCGTAAACCTGCCCCAGCGGTGCTTTGTATGGCATCTGAGCCGGTTGGATCACGTTCCGTTTTCGTAACTCAATGCGGTCGATGGCAAGTTCTTCCGCCGCCGCCTCGATAATGCGCTCCATCAAATAAATCGCTTCCGGCCGTCCGGCGCCGCGATATGGCGCGGTTGGATTGGTATTCGACAGCACCGCGTCGATCGTCACGTGGCAGGCGGGCACGTGGTAAACGCCGGTGAGCGTGATGATTTGTCCGAATGGGGTGAGCAATT
>JBEKGV010000758.1:0-3100 GCA_050012615.1 Acetobacteraceae bacterium
GGCCGAGGTTCTCGACCTGGTAGACCTTCGGATCGCCGCCAAACGCTCCTTGGAGTGCGCGACCCAACCAGTCCAGATACTCATCGTTCCGGCAGGCGATCATTTCGACGATCAGGGACTGACTTTCGTGAACCGCCATACCGGCTGCCTCGCCGACAGGAGTGCGAGCATAGCCCGCCGGCAGTCCACGCTCATACATCGCATGGCCTGTCTCATGGATGACCGCCATGATCGCCTGACTGACATCGTCGGCGTCATACCGCGTGGTGATCCGCACGTCCGTCGGCGATCCCCCCGTAAACGGGTGAGCCGATCGGTCAAGCCGCGCATGCTCGAACTCGAGGCCAAGCCGCGTTGAGATACGGCGGCACAGTGTTTCCTGCGCCGCGATCGGGAAAGGGCCAGTGGGCTTGAGAGGTGTTTGCTGTTTCGCCTGCCGCTCTTCGACCAACGGCAGATTGTCCGTGAGAAAGCGTTCGTAGCTGCCAAAGATCGAGGCGACGTCGGAGGCCCTGATGCCGCGCTGGTAGCCATCCATCAGTGCGTCATACGGGCTGAGCCCGAGCACCTCGCCGAGCGCGGTGGCCTGTTTCCGCACAAGGTTCACGACCTCGGCGAGATGGGGGCGGACCAGATTGAAGTTGGCGGCGCTCTTCGCTTCCCGCCAGACTTTCTCGCATTTGGAGTTGGCGCGTGCCTGTGCTTCGACCAGGTCGGCCGGAATGGCGGTGGCACGCGTGTAAGCGCGACGCATGAGACGGAGATTTGCCGCGGCCCATGGATCGGAATCGGCGGGCATGCTTTCGCACGAGGCGAGGTCGTCGGCGATCTCCGGCGTGGTCAACTGCGCGTGGGACAGGCCGGCGAGCACGGCCAGTTGGTCTCCGCGGGCAGCGCCTCCACCCTGCGGCATCATCGCGGCCGCGTCCCAGTTCAACATGGAAGCGCACTCGTCAATCGTGGCGATCCGTTGGAAACGACGGAGCAGACGGTCGTAAGCGTGCGATTCCTTCATACAATCGTTCCCTTTCTGGCCCAGACAATGAATATCGCCAGTAGTGCCAGGGCCAGTCCATACCACGTGAGGGCGTAAGAAAGGTGACTATTTGGCGGCCGAGGCAGATGTCGCGCCGGCTCCGGCCAATGCGTCGAGATAGCGTCCGCCTCGTCAGATTCCGATCCCGCCCCTGCATCCTTCCCCGCTGGCACTCTCCCCGTTTGGGCCGCGAGCACGACCAGAATGAACGGGGGAACGTCCGGCTGGCCCATGGCATCTCCAATCGCCTTGGGATCGAGCGTGAAAAACCGCCGCTCGGCTGGATCGTCGCTGGCGCTGAACCAATGCGGCGAGTCCCCGGGACGGATATATCCGGAGACCGTCACCATCCCTTCCGGCTCATCGATCGGATTTGGGCGGGATTCAGGAACCCAGCCGCGGTCCACGAGGATCACGGTGCCATTTGCCTCTTTCATAGGCTCGATCAAACGTGCCCCCATTGCCTGGGTATAAGGTACTGGGCCGGAAGGGATCGTCCGGACCTCCGCCCCGTACAACGCCGCCTCGTTCGGCAGGAATTGACCGGTCGCCGCGACTTTCATGAATGGAGTTAGCGTGGACATTGACGGCGCGGCGGGCAGAGGGACCGGATCGGCCGCCTCGGCGCGGTCGATCTGAGCCAGCAGAGCCTCTTTCCAGAACAGGCGCTTCACCTGCCAACTGCCGAGACCAAGCAAAACAATCAACATCACGACCGTCATCAGGCCTGGCCAGAGCAAACGCCGGCCCCCTCCGCCCGCCGGATTGGCGCGGCGCAGACCGGCCGAAGCGGCACGCTCCGCCGTCACAACCCCATCTCGGTGGCGCGGTGGCGATACTGTATGGCGATCAGCGCGGCCTTGGTCGGACGGATCAACACGATCGCCAGAGGCACGATGATCGCCGGCCACAATAGCGCGTGCACCCATAAGGGCGGGCTGAAACGAAATTCGACCCAGAAAGCGAGGGCGACGACGATGGCGCCCAGTACCAGAATGACCAGCGCGGTCGCTCCGTCGCCAGAATCATTTTGCGCCAGATCCAGACCGCAGTGTTCGCAGAGCGGACGGACTTCAAGAATTTTGTGGAACAAGCGTCCCTTGCCGCAGCGCGGACAACGGCAGCGCAGCGCCGCCTCCAGCACCGATGGTGTGTTCCAGTTCGCCTGCCCTGTGGTCACCCGCTGTGGTCACCCCTCTCGGTCACTCCGGCGCGATCGAACCGGCGCCGTACCAATAAATGCAGACGAAGAGGAACAGCCAGACCACATCGACGAAATGCCAGTACCAGGCAGCGGCTTCGAAGCCGAAATGCCGGTCCGGCGTGAACTGATCGGCGCGCGCCCGGAACCAGCAAACGATCAGGAAGCAGGTGCCGACGATCACGTGGAAGCCATGGAACCCGGTGGCGAGGAAGAACACCGATGGGTAAATGCCCCCCGTGAAGGCGAAGGGCGCGTGGGAATACTCGGTGGCCTGGCACAAGGTGAAGCACATGCCCAGGAGAACGGTCAGCCCGAGGCAGTTCACCAGAACCTTCTTATTGCCCTCCAGCAGCGCGTGGTGCGCGAAGGTCACGGTGCAGCCGGACAGCAGCAGGATCATGGTGTTGAGCAGCGGCAAATGGAACGGATCGAACGTGTGCACATTCGACGGCGGCCACACCGTCTGTCCGTTGCCCTGGGTATCCGGGAAAATCAGAAAGTTAAAATAGGCCCAGAAGAAGCCCACGAAAAACATGACCTCGCTGGAGATGAACAATGCCATGCCGTAACGTAAGCCGAGCCGCACGATCGGCGAATGAGCGCCGGGCGTGCGCGACTCACGGATGACGTCACGCCACCAGAAGAACATGGTGGCCAGCACGACGACGGCGCCCGCCACCAGGATCATGTAGTTGCCGTAGTGCGCGGCGATAATGATGCCGAAGACGGTGAGGAAACCGCCGATGGCGCCGAGGATCGGCCAAGGACTTGGGTCCGGCAGATGGTATGGGTGCTTCAGTCCAGGAACCTGTGGCACCGTGGCGCCGTGTACATCACCGCTCATACCAAACCCACACTGT
>JBEKGV010000759.1:0-4570 GCA_050012615.1 Acetobacteraceae bacterium
GGCGGTGCAGGGTGCGACATGGGACGGGCAATACCAGGCGGTGAGCGAACGCCGCTGGAACGGCGCTCGCGGAGCGTCGACAGCGTGAATCAGTTTCGCGTGCCGGATCATCCGCGTTCCGGCTGTTGGGTGAAGCCGCCTCGCGTCTCGCCCCTGAACCAATGCACGGACCAACGCCTCCCGCCGCCCGATCTCCTCATCGAGGCCGCCGGCATTGCCGCGGCGAGCTTCCGGCAGCGTAACGTACTCCCCGGCCCAGAGCAGATCGGGCATGCGATGGCTGCCGGGCCAAACTGAAACCGGCGCTGCTTCAGTGTCGTCCAGCGAGAACGTCACGGCGGCGAATTGAAGTGGCAGAGTGTGCGCGCGCCACGCCACATCCCGCTCGGGCGTCGCCGCCTCGCGCAGGCACGCCTGGCTGGCGGTCAATCTGGGCCGGGCGTCGAAAATCAGCGACAAGAAATCGGTGACCGTCTTGTCCAGCAGCAGATCGCGAATTCCGCGCGACACCATGTGCGGATCCAGCGCCGCCATGTGCCGCTCGGTCAGTTCCGGCCGCCATCGCTCCGCTTCGCCGCCTGAACCTGTCGGCGCGAACAGCAGATCGGGAAACATGCCGGTGAACATGTGGTCCACGATCAGCGCGGCATCCCGCACCTTCTCCCGGTCGAAATTCCGGTTGAGCTCCACGATCCCATCGAGCGCGAACGTCCGCAGCATCGCCGCGTCCCGCCGATCGATCCACTCCAGTTCGAACCGGCTCTGAATAAGATCGAGCGCGTTCGCCTGATCGATCCAAAACCCGCCAAATGGCGACCCCATTGCCGCGCCGTTCCCCGTCCGAGGCGCCGCGGCGTTGGGCAAATATCCACGAGCCCGGCCCAACGTGAAGAAATGCGGCGCGGCGTCGGCGGCGGCGGCGGGACGGCCAAGGTCTCGTTCGATCTCCGGATAGGCCGCGAGATAGAAGTCGGGATCCACGTCGTTCGGTTGGCGCCCTTCATCGCGGCCGTGCAGCAGGTAATGGTTCCGGGCGGTGTCGACCATGCCTTGCATGATAGCCTCGGCGATTCCCGGATACAGGCGCAAATACCCCGCTTCATCGAACAGGTCGGCGTCGGCGTCGGCGAACGGCGGTGAATCGGTCAGCCTCAGGTCCTCTCGAAAACGATGCGCACGGCTACAATGAGCAGTCTGGCGACGCAACGAAAGACCGGCCCGCCCGCGGAGGCCGCCACCGCCGGGGCGAACCTGGACCCGAGGCCACGAATGGCGCAGGCTGACACCATGTCGATCATCATGCACGATCTCGCCGGTGCTGACCCCGATCTGCGGTTCAGCCCGTATTGCTGGCGGACCCGTTTCGCCCTGGCGCACAAAGGGTTGCCGGTCGAAACAATCCCCTGGCGGTTCACCGATACCGACGCGATCGCCTTCTCCGGCCAGGCGCGCGTTCCGGTGATCCGCGACGGCGACAAGGTGGTTTTCGACAGTTGGTCGATCGCCGAATACCTCGAGGACAGCTGTCCCGCGCCGGCGATTTTCGGCGGCCCCATCGGCCGGTCGCACACTTTGTTCATCAACGCCTGGGCTGACGCTGTCCTGGTCGGCGGCATCGCACGATTCATCGTGCGCGACCTGTTGGACGTGATCGATCCCAAGGATCGCGCCTACTTTCGCACCAGCCGGGAGGCAAGGTTCGGCACCACGCTGGAACAGGTCCAGGCAGGCCGCGACGACCGGCTGGCCGCGTTCCGGGATTCGCTGCTGCCGATACGACTGGTTTTGCGCAAGCAGCAATGGTTGGGCGGCCCAGCGCCTTCCTACGCGGACCATATCGTCGCCGGCACGCTGATGTGGCCGCGTTGCGGCAGCCGGTATCCGTTACTTGCCGAGGACGATCCGGTCACCGCATGGTTCGGCGGCATGCTGGATCAGTACGGCGGTCTGGGCCGCGCCGCGAAAACCCCCTGAGTGGTCCCGCGGTTCCAGCGCCTGCTTGTCGCCGCCTTGCGCCGCACGACCTCGGACGCAGTCATCGTGACAATCGACACACCGGCGGCATTCCGCGCTTTCACCCCGGGCCAGTATCTGACGTTACGCGCCACGATCGATGGCCAGGATGTCCGGCGCTGCTACTCGATCTGCTCCGGTCTCGACGACGGAACGGTTCAGGTCGCCATTAAGCACCTTCCCGGAGGCCTCTTCTCCACCTGGGCCAATACCGTGTTGCGCGAGGGCGACACGCTTCAGGTCATGGGCCCCGAGGGACGCTTCGGCGAGGCGATCGATCCGCTCGCATCGCCCGTGGTCGCGGCCTTCGCGGCGGGCTCCGGCATCACCCCGATCCTGTCGATCATAAAGACCGTGCTGACGCGCGGGGCGGGCAGCCGGTTTTTCTTGTTCTACGGCAATCGCTCCACCCGCGACATCATGTGCCGCGACGAAATCGAGGACCTGAAGGACCGCTACATGACGCGGCTTTCGGTGTTCCACGTGCTGTCGAGGGAACGCCAGGAGCTTGATATCCTGAATGGTCATCTCGATCCTGAAAAGGTCCCGGCGTTGACGCGGCTCATGCCCACACCGGACCACGCGCTGATCTGTGGGCCTCAGGCGATGATCGAGGGTTTGGAACCGGCGCTCACGGCCGCCGGCGTCCCTCCGGACCGCATCCATGTCGAACGGTTCACGCCGTCGTCGGATGCCGCGCTGCCCCCGCCCGTGGTGCCGGAAGGCACGCCGCCAACCGCGATCGCGACGTTGATCATCGACGGCGCGCGGTTCGCCGTTCCGATGTCCGAAGGTGAAACGATCGTCGACGCCGCGCTGCGGGCGGGCCGCGATCCGCCATTCTCCTGCCGCGCGGGCATGTGCTGCACCTGCCGTGCCCGGCTGTTGCAGGGACGCGTGGAGATGGCGGCGAACTACTCGCTGGAGCCATGGGAGACCGAAGCGGGATACGTGCTGACCTGTCAGGCACGCCCGCTGACGCGACAGGTGGTCGTGGATTACGACCAGGTCTGACGAATCCTCAGCCGGCACGCTGCCTTCAAGACCTGCGCGCGCTGGAAAATGCGACGGCTCTTTACCTGGAGTTCGTATGCTGGATGACCGGATCGACAAGCTGCGCATCGCGGTCGACATGACCCTGAGCCTCGCCCGGGGGCTGGAGGCTGACGTCGAGGCGCGAAAGCTCACCCAACAACAGGCGTTGGACCAGTTTGTCGCCGACATCCACGTTCTGCGTTACGATCGCGACGCTGGTTACATAATCGTGCAAGGTGAGGATGATGTCATCCTGGCGCATGGCATGGACCCCAAACGCGAGGGGCAGATCGGCACCGCCAAGGATGCGAACGGCCGAACCAGCGGCGATCAGATCCGGGCCGCGTTGCACGACGTCGACCAGGCCATCATTTCTTACGGGTATCCCAAGCCCGGTGAGACACAGGAAAAAGAAAAATTCTCGATCGTGGCCCGCTTCGCTCCCTGGAAAATCATCGTGTTCTCCGGTGCCTGGGTCGATGACGTGGAGGCCGATTACCATACCGTCCTGCTGCGTCTGAGCGTCGTTGGCGGCCTGATTTTGCTGGCGGCCTTGCTCGTGGCCTGGGCGGTCAACCATGACATCGCGGGTTCGCTCGGGCGGTTGCGAGACGCGATGCATCGTCTGTCGCACGGCGAGCTCGCGGTCGCGGTGCCCGGAGCGGCCCGGCGCGATGAGGTGGGCGCCATGGCCCAGGCGGTGTTGGTGTTCCAGGAAGGCATGCGAACGGCGGAAAGACTGACCGCGGAACGTGTCGAAGCGGAAACGCGATCGGCCGCGGAGAAGCGCGCCGCGCTGTCCCAAATGGCTGAAGCGATCGAGACCGGGACAAAAGCGGCAGTCGATACCATTAGTGCCCGCACCGCGGCGTTGGCCGTCGCGGCGAAGGGCATGAGCGCCTCGGCGACCCGCACCGGGGATTCGGCACGGAGCGCGGCGACAGCTTCGTCGCATGCGTTGACGACCGTGCAAACCGTCGCGTGCGCCGCCGAACAGCTGGCCGCGTCGATCAAGGAAATCGGCGCTCAGGTGGGTCGGTCCACAGTGGTGGTGGGCCGCGCTGTCGAGGCTGGGGTCGAGACCCGCAAAACGATCGAGGCACTGAACGTCCAGGTCGCCCGCATTGGTGCCGTCGCCGATATGATTGGCGAGATCGCCGCCAAAACGAATCTATTGGCGCTGAATGCCACGATCGAGGCGGCTCGCGCCGGTGACGCCGGCAAGGGCTTCGCCGTCGTCGCCTCCGAGGTGAAGGCTCTGGCGAACCAGACGGCGCGCTCGACCCAGGAAATCACCGAACACATCGGCGAAGTGCGCACGGCGACCGGGGCATCGGTCGCGGCCGTCGCCCGTATCGAGCAGACGATCACCGAGGTGAACGCCATCTCCAGTTCCATCGCGGCGGCGGTGGAGGAACAGGGTGCCGCGACCTTGGAGATCGCTCGCAACGTCAACGAAACCGCGACCGCCGCGCGGGACATGACCGGCCGCGCCGACGAGGTTTCGGTGGAGGCGAAGGAA
>JBEKGV010000760.1:0-3089 GCA_050012615.1 Acetobacteraceae bacterium
GATCTTTTGGGGAGTACTGCCCCGTAGGCGCCGTGGCCTGTATGGCGAGCCGGATCGATAGCGGACGTTGCCAAACCGGCATCCTTGACCACTCGATGAACGGCGCCAAAGTCACGTCGCCCAGACCACCCTCGGAGGCCTCAGGGATTCCCGGCACCTCCAGGTGCAGGGTGGAGACCGGGATCAGCGTCTCCACCCCGAGCGATCCGCCCGCGACCGGTACGTTGGAGACGTAAGCGAGGTGGAAGATGACGCTGCCGATCCACTGCCGGTTCGTACCCGCGACAGACCGCCCCGACGTGTTTGTGAATTGCGACGCGATGTAGCCGTTCCCGATGGCCTCGAACGAACCTCCGGGCCCGGCTTCGCCATCGAGGAAGCTCGTCAGTCCCAGGTCGACGGGTGGCTCCGGAACAGGCGACGCAGCTCGTGCCGGCGACGTTGCCACGATGCACAAAATCGCACCTGCGGCGTAGGCCAGGCCCGGAATAATCGCACGCCGTTGGTTTCTCCCGAATGTGACTGTCACGGCCGACCGACAGCCGAGCGAGGCAGGCCTGGCGCAAGAGCGATCCGTTCCTCACGCATTAATGGTGCGGAGATTGTTGGCGATGAAGGGTCATATCGCTTCGTCCGAGGCAACCGCGCGGCTCGCGGCCACGAGCCACGTCCTCTTCAGCATCGGCGCGAGTGGGGCTGCCGGCCATGGTTCAGCCTCCCGGTGTTTGGGGTGTCCGGTCACCGGAAGGATGCGAGAGCGTTTTGACAGGAGCAACTCCGTAACGCTGATCACCGAAATGGCGCAGGACCAGCGCGGTCCCGTGTTCCCCCGCCAACATCCCTAACAGCCCCAGCAATGCGATCGCTGGTGGAGCGGGGGAACGAATCCCGCACAGGCCGTACCCAATTCCGACCACCAGCCCCGCGATGAGTGAAAGTGCGACTGACAACATGGCGGTTCATCCTTGCGGGCGCAGAACGACCCGTCCGGGTCGCCCATCCGCCACGGTCTGATAGGCGGCTGCCACGTCTGCCAGCTTGAATGTCCTGGCGATGGAGGGTGGTTCGTAGTCACCGCTTTCGAAGCCAGGCCGCAGCACCTCAAGGATCTCGCCCGCGGCTGTCAGGTCGACCTTCAAGGTATCCACGCCGATGATCCGCCCCTCGTTGTGATAGAAGTCCGCAAGGTCGAACGTCACCTCCCGCTGGCCAGTCGCGCTGATCTCGATGAGCCGTCCGCGTGGCGCGAGGCACGCCAACGCCGTTCGAAACATGACGCCGCCCACGGCATCGAACACGACGTCCGCGCCGCGGCCATCGAGCGCGTCACGCACGGCGGAGGCAGTGTCTGGCGCACCTGCGATGAATGCGTCCGTTGTCCGTGATACTACTGAACCCGGCTGTGGCGCCGACCGGTCCACGCCAATGATTTTGCCGGCGCCAACGTGCCGAGCGATTTGGGCCACTGCGCTACCGACACCACCGCCCGCTCCGATGATCGCGACTGTCTCGCCCGTGCGCAGTGTGCCCGCATCCACCAGGCCGCGCCATGCCGCGAGGTAGGTCACGCCGACCGCGGCAGCCTGGTCGAAACTCAACGTTTCCGGCTTGCGGCGGAGGCTGGCGACGGGAACGACGATAGACTGCGCGTGACTTCCGTTGGTCGTTAAGCCGGCGTTGCCGCTGCCCCAGACCTCCGCGCCGATCCAGGCGTCTGGTCCGGCGTCCACCACGCCCGCGAAATCGCGTCCCGGGATGCGTGGCAGACTGGTTTGCGACATCGCGCCGGCCACGTTCTTCACATCGCTTGGATTGATCGAGGCGGCTTCGACCCGGACCCGCGCATCGCCACGGCTCGGCTTAAGGTCCGGGACGTCTACGACCGTCAACACATCGGGTGCGCCGAAGCGGGAGAATCTGGCTGCTTTCATTGAGGCCACCTGTCCGGTCGCGCGCGTCCGACATCAATCGCGCACAGCTCACTTGGTGGTGCTTCGGCGGACCTTAAAATGTCTATATTGGATGTCTGTTATCCGTCTATTGGCAAGATAAGTTGCCGAACCACCGCGGCGAATTGCGATTATTCGCCGGCATCGCGGGCTCGGGTCGCCTGGCCGCCAGTAATTCCAGCCGTGCCTGGGCATGGGCAAACCATCGCAGCAGGCCGCCGATGGCGACGTAACTCAGGCTTACTGACCCGAAGCCGTGCTTCTCGATCCCCGATCACGCGCACGACGCGCGTGCAAAGCGGGGTCAATGACTGGTGCGTCAGGCTGGCGACGCGAAGTTGAATGCCGGACGGAGCCCGACTTTATAACAAGTCGGGAACGAGCAACCTGGCGTCACGCAGGTCGTCCGTTTCCAACGCGTCCTCGAAGCGATCGCGAACAGGCGCGAGCAGCGCGGCCGCTTCGCGTCGACGACCCAACCCACGCAGGAGGCGGGCAAGACTGGTGGCGGCACGCAGCTCCCAATACAGGGCACCCTGCTCGCGGGCGAGCGACAGCGATTTCCTGAACGCCGCCTCGGCTTCCGCCAGCAGAGCCTGCGACTTCATGATCTCTCCGCGAAGACGGAGCAGTTCCGGCGCGCACCAATTCTCGCCCCCGATCTCCGCACGTTCCAATGCCGTCTCGATTGAGCCGCGCGCCTCTGGCAGCCACCCGGCATCCGCTTTTGCCTTGGCCAGCTCGCCGAGTAACCAGACGTGCTGGAAAGCCCGCCCCTGACCCGGGAAGTTCCGCAGCGCCTGATCCAGCGCCGCGATGCCGGGCGAGATCTCGCCGCGCCGGATCCGTAGCAGCGCCCTCCAGCACTGGCCGCGGGCGCTCCACGCGAGCAGTCCATGCCGCTCCGCGCTGTCGAGCAGGTGCGAGACGAAACCATCCAGCCGCCCGAGGTCCCCAATGAGGCAGGCGACCGGGCAGGCAAACTGAGCCAGAAGCACACAAAACTGTAGCGCATGGCCGTTGGCATCCACCTCTGCGACGCCATCGTCGATCATATCCCGTGCCCGTAGGGGAAACCCCTGCAGGCACAGAATCATGGCGAGCAGGAATTCCGCGCCGGCCCGCTGTTCGAAATGGAAA
>JBEKGV010000761.1:0-5261 GCA_050012615.1 Acetobacteraceae bacterium
CAGGATCTCGGCCTCCGGCATCGCGAACGCCAGCGCC
This sequence comes from Acetobacteraceae bacterium, assembly GCA_050012615.1. Lineage (GTDB taxonomy): Bacteria > Pseudomonadota > Alphaproteobacteria > Acetobacterales > Acetobacteraceae > Rhodopila. Next base: position 38 of record JBEKGV010000761.1, read on the forward strand.
TCGGCGAGCCGCGCCATACGCGCATCATCACGGGTCACATGCAGGATCGAACCGGTATATTCCCGGCGGCGCTGCGCGAGGAGGAAGGCGTCCCAGCCCTCGGGCGCGCCCCAGACGCGGATGGGGTCACTCATTCGAAGGTCCCGTGGCGCGGCAGGTCCCCCGGACGAGCCGGGGGATGACGGTAGGCGGCGACCGGGGGATGACGGGGGGCGGCGACCGGGGGATGACGGCGGACGGCGACCGGGGGATGACGGCCGGCGGCGACCGGGGGATGACGATGCGGGGCGGCAGCGGGATGACGGCTGGGGGCAGCCGCGAGACGGCCGGAGGGAAACGGGGAATGACGGCCAGGGATAAATCGCCTGATCATCGCGCCACGCTCGCGCGGATGCGCAGCAGCATGGGCGTCGCATCCTCGGGCGCGATCGGCCGCCGGCCGGTCAGCCAATCGGCGAGGTCCGGGTCGGGACGCTCCATCAGAGCCTCCAACGCCTCAATGTCAGCTTCGGTGAGTGTTTCGAGATTGCCGCGCACGAAACCACCTAACAGCAGGTCGTTCTCATAAGTTCCGCGATGCGTGGCACGAAATAGCAGGCGCCGGCGTCTGGTGTCGTCTTTCGGGTCGCTTTGGGCTTGGTCTGGCTCGGTCATCTGTGGGCTGTCATATAACCGCCGGTCAACCTTATGTCAGCCTGTGGATTCGAACTCGCTCAGCCCGATTTTCGCGCCTCTGACATCGCTGCGGGGCATAGGTCCGGCCGTCGCGAAATTGATCGCCCGCGCGGCCGGGGGCGAGCGGGTGATCGACCTCCTGTTTCACCTGCCGGAATCGTATTTGGACCGGAGCGCACGCCCGACCATCCGTGCCGCCCAGGCGGGCACCGTGGCGACGCTGGCGGTCGAGGTCGTCCGGCATGAACGGCCCGCCCATTCCCGCCAGCCCTGGCGGATCGTGGTACGAGACGCCACCGGGACAGCTGAACTCGTTTTCTTCCGCTTTACCCGCGAGGCGCAGATGCCGCCGGGCGCCCTGTTGGTTGTTTCCGGCAAGGTTGAACTGTTCAACGGAAGGGTAACGATCGCGCATCCCGAGCACGTCGTCCCGGCCGCCGAAGCTTCCCGGATCCCCGCGATCGAGCCGGTTTGGCCACTGACGGCGGGTCTGTGGCCGCGGCAGGTAGCGGCCGGCATCGCGCAGGCCCTGCAGCGGCTGCCGGACCTTCCGGAATGGCACGACCCGGCCCTGATGCGGCGGGAAAAATGGCCGACTTTCCGCGAGGCGCTGCAGGCGGTCCAAATGCCGGAGACAGCGGCACCACACAAGCGTATGCGGGCGCGGCTGGCATACGACGAGTTCCTCGCCGGCCAGGTCGCGCTGGCGCTGGTGCGTGGGCGGGTGCGCGCGCGAGCCGGACGAGCGCTGGCCGGCGGATCGAAGCTGGCGACAAAGGCTCTGGAGCGGTTCGGGTTCGCGCTCACGGGATCGCAAAAGCGGGCATTGGCTGAGATCGACGCGGATCTGAGTTCCGAACGCCGGATGTTACGACTTTTGCAAGGAGACGTCGGATCGGGCAAGACAGTGGTGGCGACTCTGGCGATGCTGCGCGCGGTCGAAGCCGGGGCTCAGGCGGCGATCATGGCGCCGACCGAGGTGCTGGCGAAGCAGCACCACCGCACTTTGTCGCGTTTGTGCCCGGTGCCGGTGGCGTTGTTGACCGGATCGGTGAAGGGCCGCGAGCGATCGAAACTGTTGCGCGCGCTGAAGGATGGTTCGCTGAAGATCATCGTCGGCACGCATGCGCTGTTCCAGGAGGCGGTCGAATACCAGGACCTCGGCCTGGCCGTCATCGATGAACAGCATCGTTTCGGCGTCACGCAACGCCTGCTGATGGGCGCCAAGGGCCAGCATACCGACGTGCTGGTCATGACCGCGACGCCAATCCCGCGCACTCTGGTGCTGACGCAATGGGGCGAGATGGATGTTTCGCGGTTAACCGAGAAACCCGCCGGACGGCAGCCGATCCGTACTACGTTGCACGGGTTCGCCACGATGCCGGATGTGCTGGAAGGCGTCGCCCGGAAGCTGGATGAGGGCGCGCAGGTTTATTGGGTTTGCCCGCTGGTGGCGGAGAGCGAACTGATCGACCTCGCCGCCGCCGAGGAACGCTTTGTCGAATTGCGCATGCGGTTCGGCGATCGCGTCGGCATGGTGCATGGCCAGCAGGCGGCGGAGACACGTGATGCGACGCTCGCGGCATTCGTTGCCGGAACGATAAGGTTGTTGGTGGCGACGACGGTGATCGAGGTCGGGGTCGATGTGGCCCAGGCGAGCGTGATGGTGATTGAGCACGCGGAACGATTTGGGCTGGCCCAGTTGCATCAGTTGCGCGGGCGGGTTGGCCGCGGCGCGGATGCGAGTTTCTGCCTGTTGCTGCATGACGACTGGGTGAACGAAACCGCCCGCCGCCGGCTGACCTTGCTGCGCGATACCGAGGACGGTTTCGTGATCGCCGACGAGGATTTTCGGCTGCGCGGCGGCGGCGACGTGTTGGGCACGCGGCAGGCCGGCGCTCCGGATTTCCGCCTGGCGGACCCGGTGGAGCACGAAGGTTTGCTCGACATGGCGCATCGCGACGCGGCGGTGCTGCTGTCGCGGGATCCTGGCCTGACGTCGGAGCGCGGGCAGGCCGTGCGCTGGCTGTTGCGTCTGTTCGAGCGGACGGAGGCGATGCGGACGCTTGCGTCGGGGTAAACGCTTTCTTCATGGTCGGAGCGCATTCTGGTGACAAGGTGATATTGCCCTTGACGTCATGATATTGGATGCGATATGAGACTGGTGATGGATACGGATGTGTTGGTCGCAGGCCTCAGAAGCCGGACCGGAGCGTCTCGGATCCTCTTGATGGCGGTGGACGCTTGTGTCATCCGGCCTCTGATCAGTGTCGCTACCGTTCTCGAGTATGAAGCGGTGCTGACCCGCACAGAGCAACTGATGGCGATGCGGCTTACCTACGCGGACGTCGATGCTTTTCTGGATGGCTTCGTGGCCGGGTCACCGGCCTTGGAATTATCGTTTGCCGTCCCGGCGACATTTTACGGAGATTGTCATGGCGTCCGTCAGCAACTTCGCCCTTCGTCTCCCTCCTTCATTGATGGAGGATGTGAAGGCCATCGCTGCCAAGGATTCGGTTTCGGTCAATCAGTTCGTCGTGCAGGCGGTCGCGGAACGTGTCGCGATGCTGCGGGAACGCGGATATCTGGCGCAGCGCGCGGCTCGCTCGAACCCCGGCGACTTTCGCCGTATCCTGGAAAAGGCGGGCGACGACACATCGATACCAGGCGATGAACTGCCGGGAGAGTTGCCGATCAGCCGCTCGTAATCACCGCTGTTGCAGGAGATCGGCGACCCGTTCGCCGATCATGATGGACGGGAGATTGGTGTTGGTGCGCGTCACGCGCGGCATGATCGAGGCATCGGCGACATAAAGGTTGCGCGTTCCGATCACCGCCGCGGACGGGTTCGTCACCGCCATCGGATCGTCGTCCGCTCCCATGCGGCAGGTGCAGGACGGGTGCCATGCACTGCGAACAGCCGAGCATACGTACTCCTCGGCGGCCGCACGGTCCGCGAGCAGTCCGGTCAGAGCGGGCGCCTCGCTGATGACGTTCTCGATCAGAAACTTTCTCACGGGCGCGGCGGAGTCCAACAGCATCGCCGCGACGTTGGTCAGCACGGCATTGAGGCCGGTCGGACGGCTGATCGCCGCGACTCGTTCGGAAAAGCTGGACGGGAACGCATCGAGCGCATAGCGGCTGACTGGCTCAGCCGTGAACATCCGGCCCATGCGCAGGAACGCCTCAACGAGGCGGGTCCGATCACGCTCGTCGGCCAGCCAATTGAAATCGATGACGGGCGGCGTGGCCGGATCGCTCGAGCCGAGGCGCACGGTGCCTCTTGAATACGGCAACGAAATATACGTGCTGAGTGTGCCGATCCGCTCTCCCACCGCATGCCACATCGATTGGCAGACTGCCATCATGATCATGTCGGCGGGCTCGCAGTCAGCGATGCCGGAGGAAAAACGCAGGTAAGAATAATTGCGCCGGATCACATGCTTCTCGCGTGCGATCCGCGGCAGGTACGCGGAGACTGAAATCAACGGGTGGTCCTGCAGGTTTGTCCCGACTCCGGGACGGTCGGCGATCACCTGGATGCCGTTTTGCTTCAAATGCGTGGCCGGCCCAACGCCCGACAGCATCAGCAGTTTCGGACTGTGGAACGCGCCGGAGCTGACGATGACGTTGTCTCCGAAGAATGATTCGATCGCGCCGGCGCGCGAGACCTGGACGCCGATGGCGCGGTTATCCATGAACAGAACGCGGCGCACCTGGGTCTCCGGCATCAGCCGCAAATTGGGCCGTTGCCTGACGGCGTCGCTAAGATGGCCGTTGGCGGTCGAGCGCCGCGCGGTGCCGTCGTTGGACGTCGGCAACGGTGCATAGCCCTCCTGGAATTCGCCGTTCATGTCGGGGACGAAACCGTGGCCCTGGCTTTCCCAGCTTCGCGCGACAGCATTGGTGAAGTCGTCCCACTGGTCGCGCGGGATGCGGCGCACCGTGATCGGGCCGGTGGCGCCATGATATTGGTCGGTGTAATCGAGATCGGTCTCCAGCTTGCGAAAGTACGGCAGCACGGAACCCCAGTCCCAGCCTTTGGCGCCAAGCTCGGCCCATGTATCGAAGTCGGCGGGTGCGCCGCGGAGTGCGACCTGACCGTTGATGGAGGAACCGCCTCCCATCAACTTACCCTGGTAGAAGAAATACGGCTTGCGTCCCGCCGCCGGGATATGTGCGTGCGATCCCCGGGAGACTTGCAGTTTGGGCCAGAAATACGCGGGGTTCGTCATCGCGCGGTGAGCGTAGGTATCGCGGATATCGTCGGGGATATTCGTCGTGCCGTGGTCGGGACCCGCTTCGATCAGCAGCACCTGGTTGGCCGGGTTTTCGCTCAATCGCGATGCCAGCGCGCAACCGGCCGAACCGCCGCCCGCGACAATATGCGTGGGGTTGGTCATGGAACATTTTTCCCTTTGGTTTCCACCCTTGAGCCTCTCTGGTCCTTCGCATGAGGGGGTGCGATGATCAACCCGTTGCAGACCGTTTGAGAACGAGGATTGCCCATGAGCCAGGTACGTCCCGCGCCGCACGCTTCCGATGCGCC
>JBEKGV010000762.1:0-3085 GCA_050012615.1 Acetobacteraceae bacterium
CGATGGTGAGTACTGGAAAGATGACCGATCCCGCCGTCCTTTTCGAGATTTCCGCGCTGAACGCCGCGTGCGCCGCCGCGCTCGATTCCGACCGGCTGGAGCAATGGCCGGGATTTTTCCTGGAACATTGCCTGTACAAGGTCACCACGGCGGACAATCATGCGAAAGGTTATCAGGCCGGCATCATCTTCGCCGACACAAGGGCCATGTTGGTCGACCGTATCGCCGCGTTACGGGAGGCCAACATTTATGAACGCCAACGCTACCGTCACATTCTCGGCATGCCGCTGATCAGCGACGAGGCGGATGGATCGGTCGCGGCGGAGACGTCGTTTCTGGTCATTCGCACCATGCGCGAAGGCCAGATGGATGTGTTCGTCGCCGGCGTATACCTCGACAAGCTACGGCGCGATGCGACGGGTGCCTGGCGTTATGCCGAGCGGATCGTGGTGTGCGACAGTCAACGGTTCGACACATTGCTGGCGATCCCGTTGTAGCAAGCGGAGGCCTCGACGGCTGGGAAATGCCGCCGCATCGCGCGGCATTGACAACGAGATGGCCAGTCCTTTGCGACCGGTCTTTTTCGAGATGAGGGAGCTATTCAAGGATATGGCGCCCTGGTGGTGTTTTCCCCTCTTGTCCGTGACGGATTGACCAATACACTCGCCCGTTCGTTAGCCAATGTCCGTCAGCCTATGTTCGGCAGCCAACACTCGCCGGGCAACGTTCGCCGGGCAACGTTCGTTAGCCTATGTTCGCCTCCGCTCATGTTCGCTCAAGGAATGAAGTTGCCCTCCCCAGAGACGCCGATCCACCTGGACGCCATCGATCGCCGCATTCTCTCGGCACTGCAGGAGAACGGACGGATAACGAATATCGCACTCTCGCGGGTGGCCGGTGTCTCGGCGCCGCCGTGTCTGCGGCGCGTCCGGGCGCTGGAGGAGGCCGGCGTCATTCGCGGCTATCACGCCGATACCGACCCCCAAAAACTGGGCTGGGAGATCACGGTGTTCGCGATCGTCGGTCTGGACAGCCAAAAAGAGTCGGTGCTGTCCGCCTTCGAGCAACTCGTGGCGAGCTGGCCGGAGATGCGGGAATGCCACATGATCCGCGGCGGCGGCGATTTCCTGCTGCGGTTCGTGGCGCGCGATACCGCGCATGAGAATCAGCTGACCCAGCGGCTCACGGGTCTGCCGACGGTAAGCCGGGTGCAGACCTTGCAGACCATCCGGACCAGCCGAAGCCTCGCGGGTGTCCCGCTCTGAGTTGAATCGCGGGCGAATGGCAGGCGTTACGCACGGTCGGTGAAATATGACCGCGATCGCGGCCTGTCGCGTGCCGGAGTTGCCGCTGACGAGCAGGGTGAATCACCTCTTTGGTCTGATATCCCGCCGATTGATGGCAGCGGCATAAGTCTTGACCCATGTCTTACCCGTCATGGCCGGGCCTGACCCCATGAGCGCTGACCTATGGGGCACGCACCTCAATTCATTCGTCATGGCCGGGCTTGACCCGGCCAACTATCGCCGCACGTGCCTTGACAGATGGCCGGGTCAGGCCCGGCCATGACGAGAGAAGCGGCGTGCATCGGCCTTAATTTAGCGCCCATGGGGTCAAGCCCGGCCATGACGTCGAGAGGACGGCGATGACCGCTCGGTATTCATTCCATTGGGGTTATTCTACCGGGAGGTGAAACCTTCCGGGCTTGCTTTACCGTCCGCCGGGACGCAGGTCTGTGCCGCCACCACAACGACACGAATCGGGGGATAGGCTCGTCATCACGCGAACACGGGACCCAAACGGCATGAAAGAAGACCTGCACCTGAGCATCGCCGACGATACCGGCGCCGGCGCGACCCTCAGCGTGATCGTGCCCTCATTCAACGAACGGCCGAACGTCGCCCCGATGATCGCGAAGCTCGATGCCGCGTTGCGCGGTGTCGAGTGGGAGGTTGTCTATGTCGACGACAACAGCCCGGACGGCACCGCTGGCGAGGTGCGCCGGATCGCTCGCATCGATCCGCGCGTCCGCTGCATCCGGCGGGTTGGCCGCCGCGGTCTGGCCTCGGCGGTGATCGAGGGCGTGCTGTCTTGCTCGGCCACCTATGTGGCGGTCATCGACGGCGATCTGCAGCACGACGAAACCCGCTTGCCGGTGATGCTGACCGAGCTGCGTTCCGGGCAATACGACCTCGCGGTGGCCAGCCGGTATGTCGAGGGCGGCAACGATGACGGCCTCGCCACCAAATGGCGGCATACGCTGTCCGGCGGGGGAGCGTGGCTGGCCCAGATGTTCCTGCCGGTGAAGCTGACGGATCCGATGAGCGGCTTTTTCATGATGCCGCGGGCGATGTTCGAAAACCTCGCGACGCATTTGACCGGCCAGGGGTTCAAGATCCTGCTCGACCTGGTGCTCAGCGCGCCGACCCCGCTTCGGGTGAAGGAAGTGCCGGCCGAGTTCCATGAACGCGTGGCCGGCGAGAGCAAGCTCGATGCGCAGGTCGTGCTGCAGTTTGGCGGACTGTTGCTGGACAAAACGTTCGCCGGCTATCTGCCGTTGCGGTTCATATCGTTCGCCGTGGTTGGGGCGATCGGCGTGATGGTGCACCTGGCCGTGCTTGCTTTGCTGCGGGAGTGGACCGCGCTTGGTTTTGGGGCTGAGCAGACGATCGCGACGGTCGCCGCGATGGTGTTCAATTTCGAGTTGAACAATGCTGTCACCTATGCCGATCAGCGGCTGAGAGGGCCCGCGTTGTGGCGTGGATTGTTGTTGTTCATGGCGGTTTGCGGAGTGGGGGCGGTGGCGAACATCGGCATCGCCAAAGCCTTGTACGATTCGCATACCGTTTGGTCGCTGGCTGGTGCGATGGGCGCCGTCATCGGGGTCGTCTGGAACTACGCGGTGTCGGCGACCTTGGTGTGGCGAACGCGCTAAGCACGGACACCCTGGATGGGTCTGGCGCGCACAATGGACGTAAGACGGATATGGCGCGTGCCGATGGCATGGGCGCTCGTCGGACTGGCGACGTTGACGCTGATCCGTCTGGCGGTTGCCGCCGTAATCCCGCTGGCACCGGATGAGCCC
>JBEKGV010000763.1:0-3085 GCA_050012615.1 Acetobacteraceae bacterium
AAGAAGACCGCGCAGGGCGGTCCGGACGCTCAGGACACAAGCGGGGAGGCAATTATCGTCGGTGTCGGCCTGCCTTTCGGCAGGATCACGGCAGACGATCTCGCCGCACTTGCATTGGCTGCGGCAGGTGGCGGGGCACCGAATCTTCGTCTCACGCCCTGGCGTGCCATCCTCGTGCCGGTCCCATCGTTCGATGCCGCGAGCGCGATGTGCGCGAACCTGGCGGGACGTCACTTCATCCTCGATCCTGATGACCCCCGCCGCCGCGTCGCCGCCTGCCCCGGTAGTCCATCGTGTGTCCACGCCACGACGCGTGTGCGCGACGACGCCTCGAAATTGGCGGCCGCGCTCACAGGTGCCCCTGGAACATCGATCCATGTCTCCGGATGCGCGAAGGGGTGTGCGCATCCTCGGCCAGCTGCGCTCACTCTGGTTGGCCGGGACGGAAGTTACGACCTCGTCGTCGACGGGTTGGCGTCAAGCCCGCCGATCCACCAAAATCTGACGCTGGACCAAGTACTCCAGCAGCTTCCGTCGATCGTGGCTGATCCCACATGACCAACCCACGCGACTACATTCGCGATGGCGCGGAGATCTATCGCCGCTCGTTCGCCATCATTCGCCGCGAGGCCGATCTGACCCGCTTCACGCCGGAGGAAGAAAAGGTCGCGGTCAGGATCATCCATGCGAGCGGGATCGTCTCGGTGGCCGCTGATATCGCCTTCGCATCAGGCGCGGTTCATGTCGGGATCGCCGCTCTCCAGGCCGGGGCGCCCATTCTGTGCGATGCCAAAATGGTGGCGCATGGCGTCACGCGCGCCCGGCTACCGAGAGACAACGCGGTGATCTGCACGCTCGACGATCCCTCGGTCCCGGCGCTGGCGGCCGACCTGGGCACGACGCGCACCGCCGCGGCCATGGAGATGTGGCGTGACAGTCTCGACCGGGCGGTCGTCGCGATCGGCAACGCGCCGACGGCCCTGTTTCGGCTGCTCGAGATGCTCGATGCGGGCGCTCCACGTCCGGCTTGCGTCATCGGAATGCCGGTCGGCTTCGTCGGCGCGGCGGAAGCGAAGCAGGCACTGATCGCTGACGGAAGGGTGCCTTACCTCGTCGTCCGGGGGCGAATGGGCGGCAGCGCCATGGCCGCCGCGACGATCAACGCCCTGGCGAGCGCCAAAGAATGAGCCGCACTCCGGCCAGCGGCGGTCTCCCCAGCGGTCATCTCCCCAGCGGCCGTCTTTACGGCATAGGGCTCGGTCCCGGCGACCCGGAGTTGCTCACGGTCAAGGCCGTGCGGCTGATCCAGGCGGTTCCTGTCGTGAGCTACTTCGCCAAAGCAGGAAGACGCGGCAACGCCCGAGGCATCGTCGATCGCTGGCTCACAGGCTCCGCGACGGAAATCCCGCTGCACTACCCCATGACCACCGAGCACGCGTTCGACAGCCCGGTCTACGTCGCCACCCTGGCCGCGTTCTATGAGTCCGCCGTCGCCGAGCTGTCGGCCCATCTGGATGCCGGCCGGGACGTCGCCTTGCTGAGCGAAGGCGATCCGCTGTTCTATGGCTCGTTCATGCATCTCTACATCCGGATGCGCGGCCGGCATCCGGTGACCCTGGTTCCGGGCGTCACCGGGATGACCGGCTGTTGGGCCGCCGCCGGCGCGCCGATGACCTGGGGCGACGACACGCTGGCCGTACTGCCTGGAACGCTGCCTCTGGGCGGCCTCATCGAGCGCCTTGGCGCCGCCGATGCCGCCGTCATCATGAAACTGGGCCGCAACTTCGCCAAAGTGCGCGAGGCGGTCGATCAGGCCGGCTTGTTGTCGCGTGCGATCTATGTCGAGCGCGGCACCATGACCGAGGAGGTCGTGATGCCGCTCGCCGAAAAAACGGATGGGCCCGCGCCGTATTTTTCACTCATTCTGATCCCCGGTCAGGGCAGGGGCTCATGACCGGTTCGCTCGCCATTGTTGGGCTAGGCCCAGGACCGGTGGACTGGATGGTGCCGGAGGCCGGTGCGGCGCTGGAGGCGGCGAGCGACGTCGTCGGATATCAGCCGTATCTCGACCGTATCGCCGCTCGGCCCGGCCAGCGTCGTCACGGCAGCGGCAATCGGGTCGAGCTCAGCCGGGCGCGTCTCGCGTTGGCGATGGCGGCCGAAGGTCGCAACGTCGCGGTCGTGTCCGGCGGCGATCCCGGTGTGTTCGCGATGGCGGCGGCGATTTTCGAGGCGGTCGACACCGGCGATCCATCCTGGCGGGCTTTGGAGATCACCGTCGTGCCGGGGATCTCCGCGATGCAGGCAGCCGCGGCGAGACTTGGCGCGCCCTTAGGTCATGACTTCTGCGCGATCTCGCTGTCGGACAATCTCAAGCCGTGGCACGTGGTCGCTCGCCGTCTGCGCGCGGCTGCCGATGGAGACTTCGTGATCGCGCTATTCAACCCGGCCTCGAAGGCTCGGCCGGAGCAAATCCATCAGGCGTTCAGCCTGTTGCGCGACTGCCGCGCCGCGGCGACCCCGGTTGCCTTCGCGCGCGCCATCGGGAGGGCCGACGAACAGATCGTTCAGACGACCCTTGGCGACGCGGACCCGTCCGTCGCCGACATGAGCACGCTGGTGGTGATCGGCTCGAGCGAAACCCGCTTCGTCGATCGAGCGGGAGGGCCGCCGTGGATGCTGACTCCGCGGAGTTATGGTGGCGAGACCCCCGCCCTTCGTCATCCCCGGGTCGACGCCGCCACCCTACGTCATCCCCCGGCTCGACCCGGGGATCAATGCAGGCACGGTGGCGCGATAGATCCCCGGGTCAAGCCCGGGGATGACGTTGGGACTGTGGACGACGTCGGGACTGCGGACGACGATTGGGCGGTGGACGACGTTGGGACTGTGGATGACGATTGGGCGGTGGACGACGTTGGGACTGTGGATGACGTTGGGACTGTGGACGACGTTGTCGCGGCGACTGACGCTCGGGCCGGGGACGAGCAGCGAGCACCTCAGGCCGGTCTTTCCTCGGCCGGTATCGTTGACCGGGTCCGTCGATGACCTTCGATCCAGTTCAGCACCGCATCGACCGCATCAA
>JBEKGV010000764.1:0-3079 GCA_050012615.1 Acetobacteraceae bacterium
CCGGCTCGTTTTTCGATTTCCTTCACAGCGGCAGGAGGGTCTTCCGCCGGCACCAGGATCGATGCGCGCAAGCGCGGCTCCGGCTCGACGAACTCCTGCGCCTGCCAGTCATTCATGGCCGAACATAGCGCGGCCGCCTCGTCCAGGTTGCGGGACGTATTGCCGCCGAGCAGCGGCTCCAGCACGCCATAGGTGATGTTATACGGATCGAGCAGTTGCTCCCGAATGAAATCGACATCCGACCCGGGCGCGCCGCCATTCGGCGGCCACGAATCGCGGCGAGAGGTGTTGGGCGAGAACCGCGGATAGGTGCCGCGCGCGGCATAAATGCCAGTGGTCATCTGACCATATTCAGCGACGTGTTTCCGCCAGCGCTCCGACAGATATTTGTTCAGCGCTCCCGCCTTTGGGTAAGGATGCACATCGCAATCGATGATGCCGTATTTGCTGCTGGCGTCCGGGCGGTGCTGCGCGACGTCGACAGGCGCGTTCATGACACGGTCTCCTTGAGGCGGGGATAAGTCGCGAGCGGATTGTCCACCCGAATTCGTTGCAAAAGCGTACCCGCCAGACCAGGCGGCGTTATCGCGTCGCCATCAAACTGCCAGTGCGGGTAATCCGACGAGAACAACAGCATTTCGTCGCAATCGAGCTGTTCGACGATGCGCTCGACGGTTGCCTGATCGGGCGCGTCGAATGGTTGTGTCGTGACACGGATGTGAGAGCGGATGATGTCGGCGGGCGACTGGTTCACCCAGGGCACCTCGGCCCGCACGCCGCGCCATGTCTTGACCGCACGCCAGATGAAGGACGGCAACCAACTGACACCCGACTCGATGAACACGAATTTCAGGCCGGGGAATTTTACGAAAATGCCGTTGGAGACCAGGCTGAGCAACTGATCCTCGAACAACTGGCTGTTCGCGACGTAATCGTGCAGGTAATGCGACGGCCAGCCGGTTGACGTCGGGGCGTAACGATACATGCTGCCGGCGTGAATCCCGACCGGCAGTCCGTGCCGAGACGCCGCCTCGTAGATCGGCCAGTAATAACTGCGTCCCAGCATCATTTCGCATGCGGCGGGCAGCAGCACCTGAACGAAACGTTTGTCATGGGCCAGCCGTTCGATTTCCTCGACGGCCAGCAATGGCGCCTGCGCCGGGATGACGATCGACGCTCGCAGCCTTGGTTCCTGGTTGAGCCATTTATCGATCATCCAGTCATTGACCGCGGAACAGATCGCCGCGCCCATCGACTCGCTGACCGAGACCTGGCCGCCGGTCAGCGGGTTGCATATGGCAAGGCCGATGCCAAAACGGTCCAATGCCTGCACTCGCATCGCGTCCAGGCTCGACCCTGGCCGTTGACCGGCCACGCGCCAGTCGGGGCGGCAGGTGATCGGCGCGCCGAGCGGATAGCTCATCGTGTCGAAGCCGTCGATGCCGCGGTCGACGAACGAGGTGCGCCAGAAATCGCTCATGTAGGGCAGCAGCGCCTTGATATCCGGAACACCCGGATGGATGTCGCAGTCGATAGCCCCGATCAGCGTCGTCATTTCAGTCCCGCTCGCTTCAGAGTACGCCGCCAGTCCGCCGCGACCCCGTCCAGGGCCACCTTAGCGGTCTTCTCCCCCAAAAGCACGGCCGAGATCGCGCCGCGCAATTGCAGCTCCAGGCCCGGCCAGATCGGCTCACGCGGCTCCAGCCTCGCGGTTTTCATTGTCTGGGCCAGGACCGGCGCCCAACCGAAACGTTCCGCGATGGTGGGTTCGCTGAGGACAGAGACGCGGGGTGGAGCGTTGCCGCGTTCCAGAGAGCGCTGCATCCATTGCTTACTGCACGCCATCTGGATGAATTCGAACGCCCATTCCTGGTTCTTGCCGTCCTTCGGCACGCTGAATGTCCAGCCGCCCATGGACGTGCAACTTTCGGCGACGGAATGATGCCCAGGAGGAACAGCCCAGGCCCACCGGCCGGCGGTTTGCGAAAGCGCGGGATCATTGATGAGAGTGCCGTAAGGCGCCAGGGTGATCGTCATCGCGTAACGATCGTGTTGCCCTCCGGCGACGATCTCGTCGTACTCCCAGGTGATGGCGTCGGGCACGATGACTTTGTATTTCGTCATCAGGTCGCCGTAATAATCCAATGCCTCAACGGCTTTATCGTTGTTGATCAGGATCTCCCATGTTTCCGGATCGAAATAGTCGCCTCCGTTGCCGCGTAGGAACGGCGAGAAACCGCCAACGATAGCGGGTCCCTGACGGCCCCAAATGCCCAGTCCGTAACGTTCCGGCGGCTTCGTGGTGATTTTGCAGGCGGTGAGGAATTCATCCCAATTGCCTGGCGCATTCGTGATGCCGCCATCGGCCAGAAGCTGCTTCTGGTAGTTAAGTACGCTGGCTGTCACGCGATAGGGGATACCCAGCGTCTTTCCCTTGTAGCTCGCCATGTCACGAGCCGCCGGGAGAAAGTCTTCCCAATCGAAATCGGGATGGCGCGCGGCGGTCTTCGCCAACAGCATCTCGTGGTCTTCGAGATACGGCGCGAGCCAACCGGCGAATGGCGCGGTCCATTGAATGACGTCGATCCCAACCGTTCCCGAGTTGAGTTCAGCCTTCAACCGAGCGCTCAGCGCATCGATCGGCAGCAAGGTGAAATCGACCTTGATGCCGGTTGCTTTTTCGAAGGCCGGTGCGACCTCCTCCACGAGGCACCAGTGCCATGGCCCGTTATCCCCAACGAACACCAGCTTATCCGGCTTGCTTTGGGCTTTCGCCAGCATCGGTGCCGCCAACGCGGAACCGATCAGAACGCGTCGCCGGATCATCGGACCGTCGAGGCCCGGCGCATGATACGGCGCCAGTCGTCGGCGACACCATCCAACGCCTGCTTCGGGGTTTTCTCGCCGATCAACGTCTGAGACAGGCCCGAGCGCAGTGAAACTTCAAGCGTCTGAAACACCGGGTTCGCGGGTGTTGGGATGCCCGTCTCGATGGCCTTCGCCGCCACTTCCGTCCAGCCGATCGATCGCACCATCTCGGGATCGCGAAGCACCGAACCTCGCGGCGGGGCGTTACCGC